>NZ_JBFTQY010000004.1:0-165306 GCF_056399245.1 Rhizobium sp. 01N447_2 | reverse complement strand
GGCCGGCGGAGAGATAACCGAAGGGAAGGCGGGTGATTTCCGAAAGGCCAACGGCGTCAGCGGCGTCCTCGATGGAGAGACCGGCACCGCTTCCGATATTGCCGAGAAAGGTGCGCCAGAAACCGAGGTTTTCTGCAACCGTAAGTTCATCCTTCATCGCATTTCTATGGCCGAGGTAGTGGCTTACTTCGCCGGCATGTCTGTCTGCCCCGCTCTCTCCATCGTGGAAGATGACGGTGCCTTTTTCCGGCCTCAGCAAGCCGGCGGCCACACGCAACAAAGTGGACTTTCCCGATCCATTTCTTCCCGTGAGGACAAGCGCCTCGCCGGCTGCCAAGTGAAAGGAAATGTTAACGAAAATGAGATCCTCACCGCGCCTTGCAGCCAGATTTTCGGCGGTGAGATGCATGCGTCGGCTCTTTCCTGGTTTCGGCTTGCGGCGGGGTCAAAAAATGTCCGATTTTGACCGTCCTCGGGTATGGCAAGTTTTTAGGAAATTATCTATAAGACCTGCAACCACGCCAGCGGTCGGCGTGAATTTCATCCTTGCGCCGAACTTGGAGCGTCTGTTCCACGTGCGGACAGCGGAAATGGCCGTACCCRCATCCTGATGTGCATTAAGTGCATAGGCGTTCGCACGACTGTGTTGGCTATCAGAAACGGGGTATCTCGTGTCTAAATCTCTTGACAGTTTCAATTGTCGTTCCACGCTTTCCGTCAACGGGAAGGACTATGTCTATTACAGCCTGCCCAAGGCTGAGGCAAACGGTCTGGCCGGCGTGTCGAAGCTTCCCTATTCGATGAAGGTGCTGCTCGAAAACCTGCTGCGCTTCGAAGACGGCCAGTCGGTCACCAAGGAGCACATCCTGGCTGTCGCCGAATGGCTGAACAACAAGGGTGCGGTCGAAAACGAAATCGCCTATCGCCCGGCGCGCGTGCTGATGCAGGACTTCACCGGCGTTCCCGCCGTCGTCGATCTTGCCGCGATGCGCGACGCGATGGTGTCGCTCGGCGGCGATCCCGAGAAGATCAACCCGCTCGTTCCCGTCGATCTCGTCATTGACCACTCCGTCATCGTCGACGAATTCGGCACGCCGCAGGCTTTCGCCCGTAACGTCGAGCTGGAATACCAGCGCAACGGCGAGCGCTACCGCTTCCTGAAGTGGGGTCAGCAGGCCTTCAAGAATTTCCGCGTCGTGCCTCCCGGCACCGGTATCTGTCATCAGGTCAATCTCGAATATCTCGGCCAGACCGTCTGGACCAAGGAAGAGGACGGCGAGACGATCGCCTATCCCGATACCTGCGTCGGCACGGACAGCCACACGACGATGATCAATGGTCTCGGCGTTCTCGGCTGGGGTGTGGGCGGTATCGAAGCGGAAGCTGCGATGCTCGGCCAGCCGGTCTCGATGCTGCTGCCCGAAGTCATCGGCTTCAAGCTGACCGGCAAGCTCAAGGAAGGCGTGACCGCGACCGACCTCGTTCTCACCGTCGTGCAGATGCTGCGCAAGAAGGGTGTCGTTTCGAAGTTCGTCGAATTTTTCGGCCCCGGCATGGACAACATGCCGCTCGCCGACCGCGCGACGATCGGCAACATGGGCCCGGAATATGGCGCCACCTGCGGCTTCTTCCCGGTCGATGGCGAAACCATCAACTACCTTACCATGTCCGGCCGCACACATGACCGAATCGCCCTCGTCGAAGCCTATTCGAAGGCACAAGGCATGTGGCGTGAGGGCGACGGTTCCGAGCTCGTCTTCACCGATACGCTGGAACTCGATCTGAACGACGTCGTGCCGTCGATGGCCGGCCCGAAGCGTCCGGAAGGCCGTATCTCGCTCGAGAATATCGCGACCGGTTTCGCCGGCTCGATGGACGCGGACTACAAGAAGCCCGGCCAGTTGAACAACCGCTATGCGGTCGAAGGCACCGACTTCGATCTCGGCCATGGCGACGTGGCGATCGCCGCCATCACGTCGTGCACCAACACCTCCAACCCGTCAGTGCTGATCGCCGCCGGCCTTCTTGCCCGCAACGCCGTTGCCAAGGGACTGAAGACGAAGCCGTGGGTGAAGACCTCGCTGGCACCGGGATCGCAGGTCGTCGGCGAATATCTCGCCAAGTCGGGCCTGCAAGCCGACCTCGACAAGCTTGGCTTCAACCTCGTCGGCTTCGGCTGCACCACCTGCATCGGTAATTCCGGCCCGCTGCCGGCGCCGATCTCGAAGACGATCAACGACAAGGGCCTTATCGTTTCCGGCGTTCTCTCCGGCAACCGCAACTTCGAAGGCCGCATCTCGCCCGACGTGCAGGCGAACTATCTCGCATCCCCGCCGCTGGTCGTCGCTTATGCGCTTGCCGGCACGGTGCAGACGGATCTGACCAAGGAGCCGATCGGCGAGGACCAGAGCGGCAACCCGGTTTATCTCAAGGACATCTGGCCGACCTCGAAGGAAGTTCAGGAATTCATCCTGAAATACGTGACCCGCGAGCTTTACGAAAGCAAGTATGCCGACGTCTTCAAGGGCGACGTCAACTGGCAGGCCGTTCAGATCCCGCCGGGCCAGACCTATGCCTGGGACGACAATTCGACCTATGTGCAGAACCCGCCCTACTTCGTCGGCATGGGCAAGAAGGGCAGCGGCGTTTCCGACATCAAGGGCGCCCGCGTCCTCGGCCTGTTCGGCGACAAGATCACCACCGACCACATCTCGCCCGCCGGTTCGATCAAGGCGGCATCGCCGGCCGGCGCCTACCTCATCGACCACGACGTCGCCGTTGCCGACTTCAACCAGTACGGCACGCGCCGCGGCAACCATGAAGTGATGATGCGCGGCACCTTCGCCAATATCCGCATCCGCAACCACATGCTCGGCCCGAACGGCAAGGAAGGTGGCTACACCATCCATTACCCGTCGAAGGAAGAGACCTCGATCTACGACGCCGCGATGCAGTACAAGCAGGAAGGCGTGCCGCTCGTCATCTTCGCCGGTGTCGAATATGGCAATGGCTCCTCCCGCGACTGGGCTGCCAAGGGCACCAACCTGCTCGGCGTCAAGGCGGTGGTCGCCCAATCCTTCGAGCGCATCCATCGCTCGAACCTGGTCGGCATGGGCATCATCCCCTTCGTCTTCGAAGAGGGCACGACCTGGCAGAGCCTCGGCCTCAAGGGCGACGAACTCGTCACCATCGAAGGTCTGGAAAAGATCAAGCCACGCGAGAAGAAGATCGCCAGGATCACCTATGGCGACGGCACCGTGAAGGAGGTTCCGCTGCTGTCGCGCGTCGATACGCTCGACGAGGTAGTCTACCTCAACAATGGCGGCATCCTGCAGACGGTTCTGCGCGACCTCGCTGCCTGATTTTTAAGACACTCACATGATAATGGCCGCCGGAGAGCAGTTTCCGGCGGTTTTTCTTTGCGGCGACAGTCTTTAAACGGGGCTCACGATGATTTGTTTTACGCAAGTTCCCGTCTAGCTACGTCTCACCCGTTCGTGACTTTTCGTTTGGACCCGGAAGGATTATTCGTACGTTCATATGTCAGGGCCTCCGGTTCCAACATGCCGTCGGCGCTGAAAAAGAGGTGCAGGTGAATGTCCCCCCGTTTTTTGATTCCGCTGATCGCCGGCGTTGTTCTCTCAGGCCCGTTGCAGGCCGAAGACGGCACACCGAAAGGTGTCGTCGAACTCTTCACGGCGCAGGGCTGCTCCTCCTGTCCTCCTGCTGATGCCGCTTTCCGCAAGCTGGTGAACCAGGGCGATGTCATCGCGCTCGCCTATCATGTCGATTACTGGAACTATCTCGGTTGGGCCGATACGCTGAGTTCCAAGGAAAATACCGAGCGGCAGTATGGCTATGCCAAGACAATGGGCCGCAGCAACGTCTACACGCCGCAGGCGATCGTCAATGGACGCGGCCATCTGGCTGGCGCCGATCTCAATGGCATCAACAGCCAGATCAACACCTATAGCAGCGAAGGCAATGGGCTGACCGTTCCGATCAGTGCCGCGATGCGCGGCGATGAGCTGGAGATCAAGATCGGCGCGGGACAGGGCAAAGCCAATGTCGTGATGGTCTATTTCGACAAGGAAAAGACCATCGACGTCGAAAAGGGCGAGAACAGCGGCCAGAAGATCTCCTATCTCCACAGCGTCACCAATGTCGAAACCGTCGGCATGTGGGACGGCAAGGCGACCAGTCTGACGCTGCCGGCTAGCGTGCTGCAACGGCCGCAGCTCGAGGGCTGCGCGATTCTTCTTCAATCGGCAACCGCAGACGGCGATCCGGCTGCGATCCTTGGCGCGACCGTGGTGATGGCTGGCAAAAATATCTGAAATTTCATCCGGCTGCGGATGAAATGCTGGGGCGGCCCGGCCGAGCGTATTCGGGGCTGGGGTTAAGGTCGATACGCTCCGCCGGGCCCTTTGGCGCGCTGGCGCCAAACTGGAGCTCATAAATCTCCTGCAAATGAGGCGCTGTTTTGACTGAAATGCGGCGCTGCGGAGAAAGCGTTGGCCTGCCCAGCGCCCTTGCCCGAGAGACGCGCGGCGCTGTAGTGCGGCTGAATGTGACAGCCGGCACTCTTGCAATTTGCGGCGGCTCGGGCAAACTGTCACCCTCCTGTCACATGTGGAGGCCTTGTGAGACTGATGACAGATCAGCCGGATTTGCGACACGGCGAAAGCCGTTCCGTCGACCACAGTTCCTCAGTCGTCGTCGATCTCAGGGAATACAAGCAAAGCAAGGACCCGCTTCCGGTGACCTTCCACCGGCGCGAACTGGACGCGATCCTCTGGATCTACGGTCGGATGGTCGGTGATGGTGAATGGCGCGACTACGCCATCGATCACCTGAAGGACAGGGCGGTCTTTTCCGTTTTCAAGCGTTCCGGCGAAATGCCGCTCTTCCGCATCGAAAAAAACCCGAAGCTCGCCGCCAAGCAGGGCGCCTATTGCGTGATCAGCGTCAACGGCACGATCCTGAAGCGCGGTCACGAGCTGAACCAGGTGCTGAAGGTCTTCGACAAGGCCCTGAAGCTCGTCGACAAGTAAGCCGCATCAGCCGTTAAACAGCGTGCCGGGATAGGTCGACGGGTCCGGATCTGTGCTCATACCCTCACCGAGGGCGCGCTGCATGAACATCGTATCCAGCCAGCGGCCGTGCTTGTAGCCGGTGCCCTTCATCAGACCAACCTCCTCGAAGCCGGCCGTGCGATGGAGCGCGATCGAGGCGGGGCTGGCGCCGCCGATGACAGCTGCCATCTGCCGAAAGCCGAGGGTGGTGCAACGGATGATCAGTTCGGCGAGCAGCGCCTTGCCGATACCGCGGCCGCGGGCTTGCGGCGCCAGATAAATCGAATCCTCGACCAGCCAGCGATAGGCAGGACGCGTGCGGAAGGCCGAGGCATAGGCGTAGCCGAGCAGAGTTCCATCCGCATCGGTTGCGGCAATATAGGGATATTGCTGGCCGACGATCGCCGAAAAACGCAACGCCATCTCGGCCTCGGAGGGCGGCACGATCTCATAGCTCGCGACGCCGTTCAGGACGGATTCGCGATAGATATCGGCAATGGCGGGAATATCGGCTTGTGTGGCGTCGCGCAGGAGGAAGGACATTTTGGCGGCAGGTCCGTTGGCGAGGATGTGTCTTCCTAAAACCATCCCGCGAAAGCCTGCGCAACAAAAAAGGCGGCCGAAGCCGCCTTTTCGATCAGTCGGTCCTGCTTATTTACGGTTGCCCATGAACTGCAGCAGGAACATGAAGAGGTTGATGAAGTCGAGATAGAGCGTCAGCGCACCCATGATCGCCTTGCGACCAGCCACGGCAACGTCATCGGCTTCCAGGTACAATTCCTTGATCCGCTGGGTATCGTAGGCGGTGAGGCCTGCGAAGATCAGGACGCCGAGCACCGAGATGGCGAACTGCACGGCAGACGACGCCAGGAAGATGTTGACGATCGAGGCGATGATCAAGCCGAAAAGACCCATCATCAGGAACGAACCCATCGCCGACAGATTACGCTTCGTCGTGTAGCCGTAAAGCGACAGCGCGCCAAAGGAGGCGGCGGTGACGAAGAAGGTCTGAACGACGCTCTGACCCGTGTAGATCAGGAAGATCGATGAGAGCGACAGGCCGACGAGCGCGGCATAGACCGCAAAGGTCGTCTGAGCGGCGGCCACCGTCATCGTATTGATCCGGAAGCTCAGGAAGAACACCAGAGCCAGCGGCGCCAGAATGACCACCCACTTCAGCGGGCTCACATAGATCGCCTGACCGAAAGCGGTCAGCTCGCCATTGGCGAAGGCGAATTGGAACGACAGATATGCGGCCACACCGGTGATCGCCAGACCCAGCGCCATCAGGTTGTAGACCTTGAGCATATAAGCGCGCAGGCCTTGATCAATCATCTCGCCGGTCTGAGCGCGGCTTTGATAGTTACGAAGATCAGCCATAGTTTCCTCTTACAAGCTCCGATGGAAATACGGTGTCGGGGTTTTCGACCCGGGCGCCGCTGCGGAGCTCCAGCATGCCTGCGGATAATATGAGGCTTTCGCCCTTTGCAAACAAGAGGCTTGCAAAGGCTCGATCGGTTAAATCGCCGTAAGGTGAAGGGTTTGGGTGCCGCTGCCCGGTCAAAGCTCGCGCAAGACGGGTGCCGCCTTCTGCCCGAGGATGCGCCAGGTGCCGATCAGGCCGATGCCGACGGTCAGGACGAGCGCGGTGACAAGCGTCAGTCCCGCGACGTCGGGCAGAAAGGTCGAGGGCAGGCGCATGATGCGGGCGACGATGAACCAGGCGGCAACGCCGCCGGCGATCAGCGCGAAGATCGCGGTCGCAAGCCCGAGGATCAGATATTCGTAGCTGAAGGCGCGGATCAGCATGGCGCGCGTGGCGCCGAGCGTCTTCAGCACCACCGCGTCGTGGGTGCGCGCCCGGTTTCCGGCGGCAAGCGCGCCGGCAAGGACGAGGATCGAAGCGAAAAGGGCGACGGAGGCCGCAGCGCGGATCGCGGTCGCGAGCTGTGCGACCAGCTGGTTGACGATATCGATCGCGTCCTTGACGCGCACACTGGTGATCGTCGGATAGGTGTTGGTGACGGTTTTCAGGATCGCCGCATCTTCGGCCGGTGTCGAAGAGGGATCGGTCAGGGTCGCCAGCCACGCATGCGGGGCGCCGCGGAAGGTATTCGGCGAGAAGACCATGACGAAATTGATCGACAGCGATTCCCACTCGACGCGGCGCAGATTAGCGATTTTCGCCGTGATGTTGCGGCCGAGCACGTTGACGGTGACTTTATCGCCGATCTTGAGGCCGAGCTCATGTGCCTCTTCCGAGGAGAAAGAGACGAGTGGCTCGCCGCTGTAATCCTTGTCCCACCATTTGCCTTCGGCGAGGGCGGTGTTGTCAGGCAGGTTTTCGGCATAGGTGATGCCGCGATCGCCGTTCAGCACCCAGCGGCCGGCGGCCGGCACGTTCATCTTGGTGACGTCCTCGCCGTTGAAGGCGATGATCCGGCCGCGCAGCATCGGCACTTCGACGAGCTTGCCCTGTGGCGCTTGGCCCTGGACGAGATTGCGGAAGGCGCCGACCTCGGCGCTCTGGATATCGACGAAGAAGAAGTTCGGCGCACCCTCGTTCATGCGGCCGGTCAGCTGCCGGCGCAGGTTCCCGTCGATCAGGGTCAGCGTCACCAGCAATGCCAGGCCAAGGCCGAGCGAGAGGACGACCGAGGGCGTCAGTGCGCCGGGGCGGTGGATGTTGCCGATCGCAAGCCGCAGTGCCGGCGAATTGACGCGCGGGCTGCGGCGCGCGAGCCAGGCGATCAGCGCGGCGACCAGACGCAGGACGACGAAGGCGAAGACGATCGCGCCGACGAAGACGACGGCGATGAAGCGATCATAGGCGGTGAGGATGGCAAGCCCGGCAAGGGCGACCATGAACAAGGTGGCAAGCAGGATGTAGGGCCAGGAGGGCAGGCGGCGGGCCTCGAAGCCCTGCTCGCGGAACAGTGCGGTCGCCGGCACTTCGCGGGCGTGGCCGAGCGGCAGGATGGCGAAGGCGAGCGTCGTCAGGATGCCGAAGAGCGTGGCGAGCAGCAGGGCGCCGGGGTAGAGGGTCGGCGTCGTGGAGACCGGCAGGAATTGCGCCAGGAACTGCGCGGCGAGCATCGGCGACAGGGCGCCGATGACGAGGCCGATCAGGATGCCGCCGAGAGCGATGATGGCGATCTGGATGAGATAGATCAGGACGACGACCTGCGCCGGCGCACCGAGACATTTGAAAGTGGCGATGGTGGTGCGCTTGGCATCGAGGAAGGCGCGCACCGCATTGGCGACACCGACGCCGCCGACGATCAGTGCGGTGAGGCCGACCAGCGTCAGGAACTGCGAGAAGCGGGTGATGTTTTCGGTGAGCGAGGGCGCGGCACGGTCGCTGGTGCGGATCGCCCAGCCGGCGGAGGGGAATTCCTTGGAGGCGCGCGCCTGGATGCCCGACATCGCGGCCTTGTCTTCCAGCCGGATCTTGTAAGCGTGTTCAACCAGGCTTCCCGTCTGGATCAGCCCGGAGGCTTGAAGCGCCTGGCGGCTGACGAGCAGACGCGGCGCAAAGCCAAAACCTTCCGACAGCGCATCCGGCTCGGTTTTCACCGTACCGGTGATGCTGAGCTTGACGTTGCCGAGCAGCAATTCGTCGCCGACCGCAAGCCCGAGCCGATCGAGAAGCAGCGGCGCTGCGACCGCGCCATAGGTGCCGCCTTGGCCCGAAAGCAGGGCTGCAAGCGGATAGTCCGGCTCGGCCACGAACTTGCCGTAGAGTGGGTAGGCGTCGTCGACGGCCTTGACCTCGACCAGCGCCTGATCGGACCCGTCGGGCTTGCGGGCCATCGAGCGCAGGCCTGTCGACACCGAAACGGTGCCGAGGCCTTCGAGGAAACCGATTTCCTGAGACGTGGCTTCGCGGTTGTTGAGTTCGAAACGGACGTCGCCGGCCAGCAGTTCCTGCCCCTGCGAGGCGATCGTATCGGTGATCGACTGCGAAACGGAATTGACGGCGGCAATCGCGCCGGTGCCGAGCGCGATGCAGGCAAGGAAGATGTAGAAGCCGCGGATGCCGCCGCGCAGCTCGCGCAGTGCCAGGCGAAAAGCGAGCGAGACGCGTGGCGTGATGATCCTCATGCGATCGCCGCTTCGCTGCGGCGGGCGGCGCTGTCGCCTTCGATCCGGCCGGAGCGGACGCGAATCTGGCGCGAGCATCGGTTTGCAAGCGAGACGTCGTGGGTGACGAGAAGCAGGGTCATGCCGCGTTCGGCCTGCTTGGAGAACAGAAGGTCGGCGATCTGGCGGCCGGTCTCGGTATCGAGATTGCCGGTCGGCTCATCGGCGATCAGCAGGGCCGGCGACGGGGCGAGCGCCCTGGCGATCGCCACGCGCTGCTGTTCGCCGCCGGAAAGCTGACCGGGATAGTGGTTCAGCCGTTCGCCGAGGCCGACTGATTTCAGCTCGCGATGAGCGATCTCGAAGGCGTTGCCGACATTGGCGAGTTCGAGCGGCACGGCGACGTTTTCCAGCGCCGTCATGTTGGCGATCAAGTGGAAGGACTGGAAGACGATGCCGATGTTGCGGCCGCGGAAATCGGCGACCTGGTCCTCACTGAGGCTATGGAGCGGGGTGTCATTGATGTTGATCTCACCGCTGTCGAGCTTCTCCAGTCCCGCAAGCACCATCAGCAGCGTGGACTTGCCGGAGCCGGAAGGGCCGACGATGCCGACGGATTCGCCGGCCGCGATATCGAGATCGATGCCCTTCAGCACATGAACGGAGGCGGCTGCGCTGCCGAGGGTCAGATCGGCGCCCTTCAACTCGATAATGGTTTTTGCCAACAGAAATCGCCCTATATAAGTCCGTAATCGAATGGCCGCATAACGGCACTTCGCCAATCTAGGGAAGCTGGAATGAGATTTAAAGTTGCCGCCCTTCAATTCACCGTCATCGCTGTCTCGCTGATCCTTGCCACTGCAGCCAATGCCCGGACGATCAATCTCGTCGGTTTCGGGGACAGTTTGATGGCGGGCTATCAGTTGCCGCCCGGCGACGGCTTTCCGGAAAAGTTGCAGGCGGCCCTGAAAGCGAAGGGCCTCGACGTCACTATCGCCAATGCCGGGGTCTCCGGCGACACGACGACAGGGGGCCTTGCGCGTATCGACTGGTCGGTACCCGACGGCACCGATGGGGTCATTCTCGAGCTTGGCGCCAATGATGCGTTGCGCGGCATCCCGCCAGAGGAGAGCGCGAAGAATCTCGATCAGATGATTATCCGGCTAAAGGAGCGAGGGATTGCCGTGCTGCTCGCCGGTATCATAGCGCCGCCGAACATGGGAGCGGATTATGCCGCACGATTCAACCCGATCTACCAGAAGCTCTCGGAAAAACATGGGCTTCCACTCTATGCCTTCTTCCTCGACGGCGTCGCGCTGCAGGCTGGGTTGAAGCTTGACGACGGCATGCATCCAAATACGAAAGGTGTCGACGTCATGGTCGAAAAGATGGAGCCTGCTGTCACAAATTTCGTCGAAACGATTTCTTCTGTGAAGAAATAGGGGCTTGCGCGGTTATTGATTGCATGATTCCGTGTGAGCACCTGCAAAAGATTCGGGGAGTGCTCGTGATGCCGAGACTGTTTACCGCCCTCGAAATTCCGCGCAATGCGGCGATGAGTCTTTCATTGCTGCGCGGTGGCCTCCCCGGAGCACGATGGATCGATGTGGAGAATTACCACATCACCCTGCGCTTCATCGGTGATGTCGACGGCCGCACGGCCGATGAAATCGTTGAACGCCTCGACCGGATCGACCGGCCGGAATTCCAGTTCCGGCTGGAAGGCATCGGTTCCTTCGGCTCGAAGAAACCGCATTCGGTCTGGGCCGGCGTCTCGCAATCGCCTGAAATGTATGCCCTGCAGGGCGAGATCGAGCGGATCTGCCAGCGCATCGGGCTGCCGCCGGATCCCCGCAAATTCATGCCGCATGTGACGCTGGCGCGGCTGAAATCCTCGCGGCTCGACGATGTCGTGCAATATCTGGCCGGACGCGGCAACTTCCACACAACAACCTTCACCGCACCGCGCTTCGTGCTGCTTTCGTCGCGCGAATCGGTCGGTGGAGGGCCTTACCTCACCGAGGAAGTGTTCCCGTTGCACGAGGCACGCTCGACGCCCAGCGTTTCGAGCAGCCTGCAGCAGCCGGTCAAGAGCCTGGTGTAGACCAGCTCGAAACCTTCAGGGCCGCCATAATAGGGATCGGGAATATCCTCTCCGGTTCCCAGCGCGGTATCACCGAAAAGGCGGATATTCGCCCCATGCGGCGCGCTCTTTTCGAGTGCCGCCAGGTTGTCACGGTCCATGGCGAGGATCAGATCGAAATCCGTGAAATCCCTCGGCTGAATGCGCCGGGCGCGCTGCCCCGATATGTCGATGCCGTGATTTTTCGCGGTGGCGATCGAACGCCGGTCGGGCGGGTCGCCTTCATGCCAGCCGCCGGTGCCGGCGGAAGTGATCGTAAAATCGCCGGTCAAGCCGGCCTCCGCGACGAGGTGGCCAAAAATTCCCTCCGCGAGTGGAGAACGGCATATATTGCCCATGCAAACGAAAAGGATGCTGATGCGTTTCATCGGTGAACCTGTCGGACAGAGAAGAGGAGCATGGCATGAAAATGGAAAAACTGGAACGGACGGCGGTTGAGGCTGAGCTGACCGAGCTTTCGGGCTGGGCGCTCAATGATGCGGGTTCGTCAATATCGAAGACGTTCAAGTTCGCAAATTTCGTCGAGGCTTTCGGTTTCATGACGCAGGCAGCGCTCGTGGCCGAGAAGCTCAACCACCATCCCGAATGGTTCAACGTCTATTCCAGGGTGGATGTGACGCTGAACACGCATGATGCCGGCGGGCTGACGGAGCTGGATTTCAAGCTCGCCAAAGCCATGGAGAAGGCGGCGGCGCGACGTGTTGCTTGAAAGCGGGGCCGATTGAAAGGGGCCGATTGAAAGACTGGGCGCCGTCACCATATGTTCGCATGGACAAAAGGGATGCAGGGATGGACGAGGTCAAATTCGGGGAAATCCTGTTGCCGGGCGACGAGGACACCCAGAGCCGGCGCGAGAAGACCGTCAGGCAGAAATTCTGGCCGACATTCCGGCGGGCCGTGCGGCAGATCCCGTTCTCGCGCGATGTCGTTGCCGGTTTCTATTGCGCGCTCGATCCGCAGACGCCGACGAAGGTGCGCGGCGTACTGCTTGCAGCACTCGCCTATTTCGTCATGCCGATCGACATGATCCCGGATATTTTCGCCGTCATCGGCTTTTCCGACGACATCGCCGTGCTCTCGGCTGCCTTCGCCATGGTTCGCGGCCACATCCGGCCGGGCCACTACGAAGCGGCCGACCGCGTTCTCGCCGACCGGCCGGAAGAAGCGATGAAGACGATCTAAAGCGCGTCGCGATCTTTCGTCCTTCCAAAACCGCTGCCCACTTTGGGCGACATTCGTCAGGCGATTTCGCGTTCCAGCACCTTGCGGAGCTTGCCGAAGGCAAGCCGGATACGCGACTTCACCGTGCCGAGCGGCAGGCCGGTCGATTCGGCGATCTCCGAATGCGATTGACCGAGGAAGAAGGCGGCGCGCAGCATGTCGCGCTGTTCCTCCGGCAATTGACCGACGGCGGCGCGTATCTTGGCGTCGCGATCGTCATTGGCGATGATTTCTTCCGCGCCGATATCGCCCGGCGGCTGCAGGGCCGGATCAGTCTCATCGAAGATGCGGGTATTGGCGCGGCGTTGCATGTCGATGCGGCGATTGCGGGCAATGCGGAAAAGCCAGGTCGAGAGGGAAGATCGCGTGGCATCGTAGAGCTCTGCCTTGTGCCAGAGCACGATCATGATCTCCTGGACCAGTTCCTCAGCCTCGCCTGATGTCATCCTCTGGCGCATCAGCCAGGCTTTCAGGCGGGGTGCGAAATAGTCGAACAGGATGGAAAAGGCCTGCTGGTCGCGATCGTTCGCGACGGCCTTCGCGAGGGCAGCGAAACGCTGTCTTTCCTCGGCATCCATATCCCCTCACCAGCCCCCTGCGGCAATAATTTCGTCTCGGATTTCCAAGTCTTACTGAGGTACAACGGATTTGGGAAAGGTCAAACTCTTGCCTGAATCTTTGTGTCTTAAATTCAGCCGAACGGACGGCCAGTGCCATTGGGGCACGGTGTCGCGGTCGATACCGTCAAAGGGGCGAAAATTGACACTCGAGCTGAAATGACACAGGCACATACAAATCGCAGCTATCGTTGACCATTTGGTAACCTGAATTAAGTCAAAATAAAGCAGATCGTGATTATGCGGCGCCCGCTATGATCGCTTCGGGCCTTGAATCGCAAGAACCGGCAGGAATCCATGTTTGTAAAAAGTATCGTATCCGCTCTCGCACTCACCCTTGTTATGGCCGGAGTTGCGACAGCGCAGCAGGCCGCGCCGAACCGCATCCAGCAGTTCCAGGCATGGGGCGCTTACTCCTACAAGTCGGGCAGCAGCACCGTCTGCTACGTGCTGTCCGTTCCGACGGCAAAGCAGCCGGCAAGCGTCGACCACGGCGACAATTTCTTCATCGTCTCCCAACGTCCGGGCCAGAACATCTCCTACGAGCCGCAGGCGATGATGGGCTACACGGTCAAGGAAAATTCGAAGATCAACGTCGTCATCGACAACAAGACCTTCGTAATGTTCACCAAGGACAAGGCCGGCTGGGTCGAGAACGCTGCCCAGGAGCCGGCCCTCGTCGCCGCGATGAAGACCGGTCATTCGATGACGGTCAATGCCGTTTCGCGCAAGGGCACCGGCACCTCCTACAGCTATTCGCTCTCGGGTATCTCGGCTGCGCTGAAGCAGATCGAAACCTGCAAGTAAGCTTTTTTGTTGTCAGAGCTTCGAGGGCCGGCCTTGCGCCGGCTCTTGTCGTTTCCATCTATAGTGACGCGCGGGCAAAATGATGCTAAAGGCCGCGCAACAGCGGACAGATCGCGATATCAGTCGCCGTTCCGCCATTCAATTTCTGCCAATGTGCCGTCATGCACCCGCCAGTCTTCCGGCTCAGCCCTGAAGTTCGCAGGGTTTGCGGGGCGGTTACGTGTTCGAATTCGGGATGAAAGACTATGTCCGTCATGGATGCGATTGATGTCATCACGCCTCAGGCGCCTCGTGCCGCTTCCGGCTTCGAGAAGCCGTCCCTGATCGGGCTGTCACGCGAGGAGATGGGGGCGGCACTCCGGGAAAAGGGTGTGGCCGAGAAGCAGATCAAGATGCGCGTCTCGCAGCTCTGGAACTGGATCTATGTGCGCGGGGTCTCTGACTTCGACCATATGACGAATGTCGCCAAGGACATGCGGGAGATGCTGAAGCAGCATTTCACCATCGAACGTCCGGAGATCGTCGAGGAGCAGGTCTCCAACGACGGCACGCGCAAGTGGCTGCTGCGCTTTCCCGCCCGCGGCGCCGGGCGTCCCGTCGAGATCGAGGCCGTCTACATTCCGGAAGAGGGCCGCGGCACGCTCTGTCTTTCCAGCCAGGTCGGCTGCACGCTCACCTGTTCCTTCTGTCATACCGGGACACAGCGTCTGGTGCGCAACCTGACGGCGGAGGAAATTCTTTCGCAGCTGCTGCTTGCCCGCGACCGGCTTGGGGATTTCCCGGACCGTGAAGCGCCGCAGGGCACGATCATGCCTGCCGAGGGCCGCAAGGTCAGCAACATCGTCATGATGGGCATGGGTGAGCCGCTTTATAACTTCGATGCCGTCAAGCAGGCATTGCTGATCGCCACGGATGGTGACGGCCTGTCGCTGTCCAGGCGCCGCGTGACGCTTTCCACCTCCGGTGTCGTGCCGGAGATCTTCCGCACCGGCGAGGAAATCGGCGTCATGCTGGCGATTTCGCTGCATGCGGTGCGCGACGATCTGCGCGACATTCTGGTGCCGATCAACAAGAAGTACCCGCTGAAGGAGCTGATCGAAGCCTGCCGGACCTATCCTGGCCTTTCGAACGCACGGCGCATCACCTTCGAGTATGTGATGCTGAAGGATGTCAACGACAGCCTGGAAGACGCCAAGGGGCTGATCAAGCTCCTGAAGGGCGTGCCGGCAAAGATCAACCTCATTCCGTTCAATCCGTGGCCCGGCACCAATTACCAGTGTTCGGACTGGGAGCAGATCGAGAAGTTCGCCGATTTCATCAATTCGGCAGGCTATGCCTCGCCGATCCGCACACCCCGCGGTCGCGACATTCTTGCCGCCTGCGGCCAGCTGAAATCGGAGTCGGAACGCATGCGCAAGACCGATCGTTTGGCCTTCGAGGCGATGATGATCGCCAATCATGGTGCCGACGACTGATCAGCAAGTTTGATCCTCGCTACAATTCTCCGCGATTGATTTCAGGGGGCACTTTTCCTAAAAGTGCCCCCAAAATCATTCAGGAGGATACCCATGCGCCCGATTTTGCTCGCTCTTGCCGCCACTTTGGCCCTTTCCCTGCCCGCAAAGGCCGATGATGTCACCGTCGCCGTGACGGCGATCGTCGAACATCCGGCGCTGGATGCGGCGCGCAAGGGCGTTCTCGATGCGCTGACGGCCGCCGGCTACAAGGAAGGCGAGAACCTGAAATTCGTGTTCGAATCGGCGCAGGGCAATCCGGCGACGGCGGCCCAGATCGCCCGCCAGTTCGCCGGCGACGAGCCCAATGTCATCGTGCCGATCTCGACACCCTCGGCCCAGGCCGTCGTCTCCTCGACGCGCGACATTCCTGTCGTCTTCACGGCCGTGTCCGATCCGCTCGGCGCCCAGCTCGTCAAGAACATGGACAAGCCCGGCGGCAATGTCACCGGCCTTTCCGATATGTCGCCGGTCGCCGAGCACCTAGCGCTGATCAAGGAAATCCTGCCCGATGTGAAAACCATCGGCTATCTCTACAATTCCGGCGAGGCGAATTCCGTTTCGCTGCTCGCCGTGTTGAAAGCTGAAGCCGAAAAGGCTGGCCTGAAGGTAGTCGAATCGGCTGCCACCAAATCGGCCGAGGTCCAGGGTGCGACACGCGCGCTCGTCGGCCGCGCCGATGTGATCTACATTCCGACCGACAACACGATCATCTCCGCGCTCGAAGGCGCTGTCGCGGTGGCCGAGGAGAGCAAGCTGCCGCTCTTTACCGCCGATACGGATTCGGTTTCGCGTGGCTCGATCGCCGCCCTCGGCTTCAACTATTATGATGTCGGCAAGCAGACCGGCGAGATCGTCGTGCGTGTGCTGAAGGGCGAGAACCCCGGCGACATCGCGGTCAAGACTGCCGCCGGCAGCGACCTCGTCGTCAACAAGGCGGCGGCCGAGAAGATGGGCGTCACGCTGCCGCAGAGCGTGCTTTCCCGCGCTACCAAAGTCATCGAATAAACAAGGCGACTGCCGTCGCTGATCGAGTTTGCAGCCGCTCCCGTTCCACGCGGGCGCGGCTGATGGTATTAAAAGCCTGATGTTTCGCGCAGGGCGCGGAGCGGAAACGGACAGAAGAGGGGCGGAAGCCTTGAGCCAAATCGCATTCTGGGGGGCCGTCGAACTCGGACTGGTCTATTCCTTCGTCGCTCTCGGCGTCTATCTCGCCTTCCGTGTTCTGGATTTCCCCGACTTGACGGTCGATGGCTCCTTTCCGCTTGGCGCGGCGGTGACGGCCGTGCTGATCATTGCCGGCGTCAATGCCTGGCTTGCAGCGCTGATCGCCATGGCGGCCGGTGCCGCCGCGGGCATGGTGACGGCGCTGCTCAACGTGCGCTTCAAGATCCTCAACCTGCTCGCCTCTATCCTGACGATGATCGCATTGTTTTCCGTCAATCTGCGCGTGATGGGCAAACCCAATGTCGCCCTCATCAATGCCGACACGATGATCAGCCCGTTCTTCGGTCATGGCCTTCGCGATTTCTACGTGCGGCCGCTCTTCGTCGGTGTTCTCGTCGTCATCGCGCTCATCCTGGTCTGGCGTTTCCTGGAAAGCGATGCCGGGCTGGCAATGCGGGCGACCGGCGCCAATGCAAGGATGGCGCGGGCCCAGGGCGTCGATACCAGCCGGCAGATCTATCTCGGCATGGCGATCTCGAATGCGCTGGTGGCGCTCGGCGGCGCCCTGTTTGCCCAGACGAACGGCTTTGCCGACGTCACCTCAGGCGTCGGCACGATCGTCGTCGGTCTGGCGGCCGTCATCATCGGCGAGACGCTGCTCGGGCGGCGTGGTCTGCTGATCGCGCTAATCGGCTGCGTGCTCGGCTCGATCCTCTATCGCATCGCGATCCAGCTGGCGCTTTCGAGCGACGTCATCGGCCTGCAGGCGTCCGACCTCAATTTCGTCACCGCCGTGCTGGTGACCGTGGCGCTCATCCTTCCCCGTTTGCGCGGAGGTGCCGCGTCGTGATCAACCTCAAGAACATCAAGGTCGTTTTCGGGCGCGGCACGCCGCTGCAGAAGCAGGCGCTTTCGGGTGTCAGCCTGACGATCGAGGAAGGCTCCTTCGTTACCGTCATCGGCTCGAACGGCGCCGGCAAATCGACGCTGCTCGGTGTGCTCGCCGGCGATGTGCTGGCGAGCGAAGGGCAGGTGCTGATCGGCAGTGCCGACGTGACGCGCAAGACGACGGCGGCGCGCGCCGGACTGGTCGCCCGTGTCTTCCAGGACCCGCTGACCGGAAGCTGCGGCGCCTTGTCGATCGAGGAGAACCTGGCCCTTGCGGCGCGTCGCGGCGAACGGCGCGGGCTCGTTTCGGCGCTTGGCGCAAAACGGCGCGACCATTTTCGCGAGAGGATCGCCGAGCTCAATCTCGGGCTGGAGAACCGCATGAAGGACCGCATGGACCTGCTTTCCGGCGGCCAGCGGCAGGCGGTCTCGCTCGTCATGGCGACGCTGGCGGGCTCGGAGGTGCTGCTGCTCGACGAACATACAGCTGCGCTTGACCCTGGCATGGCGGAATTCATCATGGGCCTGACCCAGAAGATCGTTTCCGAGCGCAAGCTGACGACGCTGATGGTGACGCATTCGATGCGCCAGGCGCTCGACTACGGCCACCGGACGGTGATGCTGCATGGCGGAGAGATCGTGCTCGATGTCGCCGGCGACAGCCGCAAGACATTGCAGGTCGAGGACCTGATCGCGATGTTCCGCAAGATGCGCGGCCAGACGTTGGATGATGACGCGTTGCTGATCGGCTAGGCCGACAGCGGGCTGATCGGTTAGCGGGCAGCTGATCGTTTCACGACCGCGGGGGCGGATCGGCCAACCGACCGCGAGCGGATCGATCAACCGACCGCGGCGGATTGTCCTCAGAGGCCAGGGGGACCGTCATCAAGAGCAGACTTCCACCAGCACGCGATGGCCGTACTGGTTGAGCCATTCCGGCTGGCACTGTTCCGGGTCATAGTCGTCATCGCCGAACAACAGACGATTTCTATCGTGGAAGACGAAACGGCCGTCGCGATGTCCGCCAAAATGGCCGGCTCCGCCGAAATGATGCGCTCCGAAGCCGCGATCGGCGAAATTGCCTCCGCCCATATGGGAACCGTCGCCGAAATGGCCGCCGTCCCGCGAGAAGCCGCCACCGCCATGGCCTCCGCCGCCGTGAGCTAAGGCAGGTGTTGTCGCTGTAAGGGACGTGGCTGCAAGCGTCAGCGCAACAACTCCTGCTGTTATGATATTGCGGAACGTAATCATGGACTTATCCTTTCAAGGCAGCTCTTCGTGAGCCGTAAAGGATATGTGGGCAGCGAAGGTGGCGTGGCCTAGCCACAATTGCCGACTTACGATCATATGTTGATCACAAGTAATCGCGCGAAAGGCATGGAATAATTTTGGAAGACGACGAAATTCGGGGTGACTGCCTGCTCCGGCATGGCGTCTCGCGAATATTGGTGTAGCTGGCGGCGGATCGTTTCCCGACCACGGGCGGATCGATCAACCGACCGCGGGCGGATTGCTGCGCAACCGCGGGATTGCTGCGCAACCGCGGCTATCTCGCCTGGGTGAGCAGGATCTTTGCGGCGAAGACCGAGAAGACGCCGGCGAAGGTGTAGTCCATGCCGCGGAGCACTTTCTTGTTGTTCTGCAGCCATGAGGCCAGCCAGTCGGCGGCAAAGACGACGCTGGCGTTGACCGGCATGCCGATCAGGATGAAGCAGAAGCCGAGAAAGAGCAGCTTTTGGGTGACGGCCGGATCGCCGGCGCTGACGAATTGCGGCAGGAAGGTCATGAAGAAGATGATGACCTTGGGGTTCAGAAGATTGACCCAGAAGCCCGAGGAGATGTTGGAAAGTGGCGTGCCCTTCTGCTCCTCGACCTTGGCGACGGTGAGCTTCGAGCCGAAGCGGATAGCCTGCACCGCCAGCCAGAGCAGATAGGCGGCACCGCCGGTCTTCAGGATCAGGAAGGCGGTCGGCGAGGCGGTGATCAGCGCCGAAATACCAAAAGCGACCAGCATGGTGTGGACGACGATGCCGAGGCTGGTGCCGACGACAACGAAGAGCGCCGCCTTCTTGCCCTGGGCGAGCGCGCGGCTGATCGACAGCGTCATATCGGGGCCTGGGGTTGCCGCAAGCAGCAGCGTCGCGGCGGCGAAGGCGAGAAGGGTCGGCAGGCTGGGCAGGAAATCCATGACATGCTCCGAAAGCCGGAAAGATCCGACGATCTCTTACCCGGCTTTCGGAAAATTACCAATCAAACCTTCTGATGGCGCCGATTACTTCTGTTCGAGGAAGGCCTTGAACTTGTCGGCATAATCCTTGTGCCAGCGTGACAGCGGCGGCCGGTTCTCGACGATATCGCCGGCTGCCCAGAGCATGCGGCGCTCGTCGACCGGACGCGCGATGTCATTGTCGGGGCAGAGAATATAGAAATCGCCGCGTTCGAGGCTCTCGACCATGAAATCGACCGTCTGCTCGGCGGTCCAGGCAGCGGCCGGTTTTTCGGCGCGGTCGCCCTTGGTGAGGCCGGTGAAGACGAAGCCTGGGATCAGAAGATGGGCGGAGATCTTTCCGCCTTCGGTATTGCGAAGCTCGTGCTGCAGCGCTTCGGTAAAGACTTTCACGCCTGATTTGGAGATGTTGTAGGCGGGGTTGCCGGGCGGCGTGGTGATGCCCTGCTTGGAGCCGGTGTTGATGATCAGGCCCGGCTCGCCGTGCGACAGCATCTTCGGGCCGAAGGTGCGCGTGCCGTTGATCACCCCCATCAGGTTGACGGCAAAGATATTGTCCCAGTTCGCCTGCGGGCTGAAGATCGAGGTTTCCGGGCCGATGCCGGCATTGTTCATCAGTACGTGCACACGGCCGAAACGCTGGAGCACGGCGCGCTCGAGCGATTCCAGCGAGTCTCTGCTGGCGACGTCGGTCTCGACCGCCATCACATTCTCCTCGCCGGCAATGGCCTTGAGTTCATTGGCCGCGTCGGCCAGCCGATCGCCGCCGAGATCGGCAATGGCGACGCTCATGCCGCATCCGGCGAAATATTTCGCCGCGGCAAGACCGATGCCGGAGGCGCCGCCGGTGATGACGGCAACATTGGACTTCTTGAAAATGTCTTGAATATTCGTCACGGGGGCAACCTCTCCTCGAGCATTTGCGGACGCTGGCGAATATGGGCTCCGCTTTGGCGCTGTCAAACGGTATCGGCACCATCCCGTCGCACTTGGTCTTGCGTCACGCGCCAATCTCGCTAAAAGTGCCGCGACACCGGGTTTTCGCCGGCCTTTTATGCAACGGACCTCATCATCATGGCATCATACAAAGACGTGAAGAAAGTCGTTCTCGCCTATTCCGGCGGCCTCGACACCTCGATCATCCTGAAGTGGCTGCAGACGGAACTCGGCGCCGAAGTCGTCACCTTCACCGCCGATCTCGGCCAGGGCGAAGAGCTGGAGCCGGCGCGCAAGAAGGCCGAGATGCTCGGCATCAAGGAGATCTACATCGAGGATGTGCGCGAGGAATTCGTGCGCGATTTCGTCTTCCCGATGTTCCGCGCCAATGCCGTCTACGAAGGCGTCTACCTGCTCGGCACCTCGATCGCCCGTCCGTTGATTTCCAAGCATCTGATCGATATCGCCAAGAAGACCGGCGCCGATGCGATCGCCCACGGCGCGACCGGCAAGGGCAACGACCAGGTCCGGTTCGAGCTCTCCGCCTATGCCCTGAACCCCGACATCAAGATCATCGCGCCGTGGCGCGACTGGGCGTTCAAGAGCCGCACCGACCTGCTGGCTTTCGCCGAGCAGCATCAGATCCCTGTTGCCAAGGACAAAAAGGGCGAGGCGCCATTCTCCGTCGACGCCAACCTTCTGCATTCCTCTTCCGAGGGCAAGGTTCTCGAGGACCCCTCCAAGGAGGCGCCTGAATATGTGCATATGCGCACCATTTCGCCTGAGGCTGCACCCGACAAGGCAACGACCATCAAGGTCGGCTTCGAAAAGGGTGACGCGGTTTCGATCAACGGCGTGCGCATGAGCCCGGCGACGCTCTTGGCTGCGCTCAACAATTACGGACGAGACAACGGCATCGGTCGTCTCGACCTCGTCGAGAACCGTTTTGTCGGCATGAAGTCGCGCGGCGTCTACGAGACCCCAGGCGGCACCATCCTGCTTACGGCGCACCGCGCCATCGAATCGATCACGCTCGACCGTGGTGCCGCCCATCTCAAGGACGACATCATGCCGCGTTACGCCGAGCTGATCTATTACGGCTTCTGGTTCTCGCCGGAGCGCGAGATGCTGCAGGCGCTGATCGACAAGAGCCAGGAGCATGTCGAAGGCGAAGTGACGCTGAAGCTCTACAAGGGCAATGTCATGGTCATCGGCCGTGAAAGCGACAAGTCGCTCTATTCCGACAAGCTCGTCACTTTCGAGGATGATCAGGGCGCCTACGACCAGAAGGATGCGGCCGGCTTCATCAAGCTCAATGCGTTGCGCCTGCGCACGCTCGCCAAGCGCAACCTCGTGAAATAATCACGGTTCACCTTCGAACCGGATATCAGCCCGCCGGCATTGCCGCGCGGGCTTTTTCGTGGAGTGAGGTGGCAAACGCCACCAAACTCTTAGAGCGTTCTGGATGGTCGGATTGCATCAACAACGGACATCGGCTCGGCTTGGATAGACGACCGCTACGGGGCCGACATCAGACCGTCCGCTGCTAAGACACGCAACGCAAAAGCGGACATTTGGGTAAAGGGCGCGCCAAGATCTGGGATTGGCCCGAAGCTGAGGCTAGGAATATTTGAGCATCGCCCCGTCAACCGGCCCTGGCAACATCGGAAAACTACCCAAGCGGCCGTGGACGGTCATTTCGTGTGTTGGACCCATATCGTGTGTTGGACCATGCTGCCACCTTGTTCGTACAATCAGGACGGTAGGTATTTTATCGATCAGGTGTCAATGGAGCCGTTTCTGAGGAGTGCCATCCAGCTCGGGCATCAAGATAAGGGAGGCCCCGCTTCACTGTTCCGCAGACATTCGAGGCAGCAATTGTCGCTTGACAGTTTCCACTGACAGGGCATAGATACGCAACGTCCGTCTTGTCCGTACAGCAGGGACAGGACACGAATGGAGGAGGTTGGCATAACTGTGCCAACGAAAGATAGGATTTATCGTCATGTCGATGGAATATCGTCTACGTCGTACTCTCCCAAGCGATCGCGTGGCGATCATCATGCCAGTCGATCATGGACTGATTTTTGACCGTATCGAAGGCTTGGAAACGCCTTCGGCCCCTTTTGTCGCTTGGGCGAACAACGACGTCACGGGCTTTATGATGACCCCGGGCCAGGTAAAGCAGACTGAGAAGTTTTTCGCTGCACACCCCCATTTGACCCGTGTGCTGACCATCGACACATACTACGACTATCGCGTGCTTGAAGGAGGCTCCCACGGCCTCATCACCACGGTGGAAGAGGCCGTCCGCATGGGCGTCGACGCCGTTAAGATGCTGTTCCCCTGGAACATGAACAATCGTGAGCGTGTCGAAATGTGCACCCGCGTCGGCAAGGTAGTATCCGCCTGCGACCATTGGGACATCCCGCTCGTTCTGGAGCCGGTTATCATCGGCGCGCCCCGTACTGAGGAAGTCATTGCCGAGGAAGAAAAAGTCGCTCGTATCGCCTATGACCTCGGCGCCCACATCATCAAGATCGCCTTCCCCGGCGAAGAGCGCACGAAGCGTCTAGTCGACGAACTCAAGGTGCCACTGGTCATCGCAGGCGGACCACTGGCAGGCGATCCGGCTGACACTGTTGATGCTGTAGCCCAAACCATCCGGTCCGGAGCTCGAGGCGTCATCGTCGGCCGAAACATCTGGCAGCGTGAACGCAAGAAGGGCGAGGAGACAATCGCTCAGATCGCTAAGCTCACGCGGGCCGTGAAGTTCAACGATTAATTCCGCTCGGCGTAGCGGAATCCGGCGTCCCTCCCAGAGCCGGGAAAACTGCGGGTGATCTTCGCCCGCAGTTTTTTGTTTGCACGATTTCAGTTGTCAGTAGGTAATCGGACGCAGTTGAATTTCGTGCAAACGTGATGGGGAATCTAAGTACGTCGCGCCAAGCGACAGGCCGTCTCCTCGATTAGATAGAGCTATGCCCTCCCAAAGAAGCKAGGCGGGCGAATGCACATGAAGGTCCCATCGCCTCCATTTCGAGCCCTTTGAGTACTTCGCCATCGTCCCCTCGGAGTCCTCGAGCTGTGCAACCGCCGATAATACTGACCAAATAAATAAGGTCTAGCGAGCGAACGACTCCGCACCGGCACCGTGGCGAGCTTTTTCATTTAGATGTTTGAGATTGACTTCTGGACGACCGACCTCAGGCGTCCAGCTTCTTGACAAACCCACAAACAAAGAGAGGTCGCCGGCCTGTGTCGGCAACCGCTCTTATCGAAATCATTTTCAATACCGCGAGAGCTAGTCGGCAATGGCTTCGAACAAGCGAGCCGCGGCTTCCGCCCCCGGATCGACATGTCCGGCGAGCTGATCCGCTCCCACATATGACGCGCGACCAGAGCGCGCCTTGAGCATCGACGCGGTATTGTCCGCGCCTTCGCGAGCGGCCTTCGCTGCCTGCGCAAGGCCAAGTTTGAGAGCAAGCAAGGCAGGCAGCAGGGCGTCGACCATGGTACGGTCGCCGATGCCGGCTCCGCCGATCACCTGCATTCTGGACAGACCTTCCAACAAAGACTCCGCGACATCCATACCCTTCGACGCCGCGTCGCTGGCGGCGGCAAACAAGATGGCTAGGAGGACGCCGGACGACCCACCCATGGTCTGGCTCAGGGTCTGGCTGATGGCCCGGAAAAGCGCCGTGATGTCGGCGAAAGGCATCTTCTCGACATCGGCGATCAATGCATTGGCCGCTCGAGCAAGCGTGGACCCGGTGTCGCCGTCGCCGGACTTGGCGTCGAGAGCGTTGAGATCAGCTGTGGAGGCGATCAACGTGGCGCACGCCTTCTTCAGGATGCGTCTGGCCGCGGCATTTTCCGAAGCCGGGACCACCTTTGCCGAAAGTATCGCGGGCATGCCGACCGTCTTGGCTTCGCCGATTTCCGACATGCCAGGCCATGCTATCACTGCGACTGGAGATGACAGAGCGCGGACATCCTCCTCCGTCACCGGAAGCGTCGATACCGAGAACCCTCGCATGTCGAGCGACGTCATCATCGCGGCGGGTCCGATCATGTAGCGGAGGCCCGCGAGCTTGGAGCCGATGAGGTCATGAGCCAACACGCTCATTTCGAGAACCGAGGTTCCGCCCAGGTTATTCAGCAGGGCCACCAACGGAAGGCCGTTCTGCCCCGAAGCCAACTTTTCAGCGACGGCGTCGATCGCACCACGGGCACCGTCAAACGGCACCTGCTGAACACCGGGTTCGCCATGGATGCCCAACCCGAGTTCGGCCTTGCCCTCCGGAATTCTGTTTTCTCTCGGAGAACCGGGGACGGTGCAGGTACTCAGGGACATGCCGATGCTGCGGATGCCTTTGATGACACGGCGTGCTGATGCGGCGACCTTGTCGAGGTCCGCGCCTTCTTCGGCCAAGGCCCCGGCGATCTTGTGGACGAACAGCGTGCCCGCCAGGCCACGGGCCTGAGGCAGTTCGGGGAGAGCGATGTCGTCGTCGACGATGACCATCTCCACTTTCTTGCCATGCGCCCTTGCGCGTTCCGCGGCGAGACCGAAATTCAGGCGGTCCCCGGTATAGTTCTTGACGATGAGAAGGCAGCCCGAGTCCCCCGTCACCGCGAGGATGCCAGCCAGGACCGCATCAACAGAAGGTGAGGCAAAGACGTCGCCGCACACGGCGGCGGTGAGCATGCCCTTGCCGACGAATCCTGCGTGGCTCGGCTCATGTCCGGAACCGCCGCCAGAAACAAGCGCGACCTTGGAACCCCGCCAGTCGCTTCGCAGCACCACTTTGGTGTGTGGAAAGCCATCAAGCCGGCTCAAGCGGCCGCCCGAACTTCTTATCAAGCCATCGATTGCCTCGGTGACCATGACTTCGCAGGCATTTACGAACTGGGACATCCAAGTTCCTCCATTCAATTTCCGAAATATTTGCAATCTGGGTGTCGAAGCTCGCCTCTCAGTTTCTATGCTCGAGAAACTGACCGTAGAGATCGCCGTAGACCGTCATCCACGCGCTGTCCGGCTCGATGATGGAGACTGACGTGTCGAATGTAGCCTTTTGGCCCGTTGCCTCCGCTGCGAACAGAGCTGCACCCAGGACTGAGAGCTCCCTCTCTTCCGGCACGTATATCTCACGGCCGAATATGCTTGCCCTCAATTCCAGCAGCGCCCGCGATCGGCTCCAGCCGCCAGTGGCATAGACAGGTCCCTCGGGCACGCCATATCGCTCAAGCTTTTCCAGCATGCGGCGCGCATTAAAGGTCGCCCACTCAAGGAGATGCCGTTCAGTCGCGAACCGACTGAGTGCGGGATCGCCCGGTGTTCCCGAAATCTTCGGAAGCGCCATTTCGCGCCTGATGGCCTCCATGCCGCCGGAGAATTTGTTGACCGCTCCGGTGAACTCGAAAACTCCAAGGCAACCGACCTTCTCGGGCCCCTCGATCGACGCGGTAAACGCGATCTGGGGATCGAATGCCGTTGTCTCAAATCTCGGAGCATCACCGTAGATGACGTTCGCGGTGCCCATCGAGTCGACGCGGGCGTCCGCCGCGAGCTTGTGTATCGCGTGGGCGGCGACAGGATGATCATGTCCGCCGGCTACGAGGAGCGTGTTGGCGTCCACGGCTCCGCTGGAGAGAAGCCGCTCGCTTTTCATCGTGCCGATTACCGTTCCCGCCGAAACGACGTGTGGCAGCGCGGGTGCACGGCTCTCTCGAAGCAGAGGATCGATCCACTCGCGCGTGGTGGGGTTGAAGCATCCCGTCCTCGACGCGAGCGTGTCGCTGACGAAGTCCTTCTTCGCCCATTTCGCAAGAGGATAGTCCGTAAGGCAGAGCCACCGATCTGCCTGTCGGCTCGTCTCCGGCATTATCTTTGATGTCCACAGCCATAGGGCGGCCGTTCGGGTGGGCTCCATCTCGATCCCGGCGGAAGGCGTGGCGGCGTCGCTTTGCGCAAGCTCGGTCGCTTCGGCGCTCGCCCGCATGTCGAACCAAGGTATGGAGTAGGCAATGGGCTCAAGGTTCTCGCCGAC
This sequence comes from Rhizobium sp. 01N447_2, assembly GCF_056399245.1. Classification (NCBI taxonomy): domain Bacteria; kingdom Pseudomonadati; phylum Pseudomonadota; class Alphaproteobacteria; order Hyphomicrobiales; family Rhizobiaceae; genus Rhizobium; species Rhizobium sp. 01N447_2. The sequence continues at coordinate 138,572 of NZ_JBFTQY010000004.1, read as the reverse complement.
ATAGACGCCGTCCTCGCCAACCCCGGCTGTCGAGATCGCGAGAATTGGACCTCGGCGGCCTGTCTCAGCCCAGCCCTCAATCACCAAGTCTTCGACCATCTCGACGAGCTTCCGCACATCTGTGGCGACCCCAAAACGATCCTCGATCCGAGGCGTCGGTACCGACTTGATCCATATCATCCGATTGGCGTCGTCGAAGAGCGCCACCTTCAGATTGGTCGTTCCCATATCGATACCGCAGATCGACATTTCGCACCCGGCCTAAACGTTAAACAGGAACCAAGACTCCGACCCAATGTCGAAGCGGCGACCCTATTATGGATGCCGAAGGTTGACTTGCACCCACAAGGCATCCGCACCATCAATCGAACTTGAGCTGGGTCTTGATCGATTTACCCTGGCTCATACTATCGACGGCCGCCTCGAAATCCCAAACACTGAAGGGCTCGCCGATCATCAGCTCAGTTTGAGCCTTGATGTCCTCGATGAGGTCCACGGCAGTCGGAAACATCGCTGCGCAGGAGTTCGAGCCGACGAATGTCTGTTCGCGTTCGTAGAGCAGGAAGGGGTTGATCGGCACAGTCTTATCCGCATCGTGAACGCCGACCTGCACCAGCGTCCCGGTCTTCTCCAAAAGCTCGATGCCTTGAGCAAGCGCACGCGGCACGCCTGCGGCCTCGAAGACGACGTCGAAGTGGCTTCCTTCGAATTCACCGGGGATTCTGGCGTCGGCGATGCCCGCTTTCCGGGCAATCTCCAGCTTGGCGGTGGAGGGATCAGAGATCGAGATCGCTCCCGCGCCCTGAGCCTTGGCCGACAGCGCAATGAGAAGACCCATCGTCCCGCCACCGATGACGAGGACATTTCGCCCGGCGACGCCTCGAGAGGATTCCACCGCGTGAAGCGCGCAGGCCAGAGGCTCAATCAACGCGGCGGGACCATCGCCAACGCTTTCCTTCACCTTTAGGGCGTTCTTTCCGGGCACAGCGACATATTCCGCCGCCGCGCCAGGCCGACCGACACCGATGGGGGTCAGATGGATGCAGAGGTTGGGTCGTCCTTCTTTGCACCAACGGCAGGTGCCGCAGACCACATTCGGGTCGACGGCGACATAGTCGCCTTCCTTGAGGTGCTTGACGTCGCGTCCAACCTCCACGACCCGTCCTRCGAATTCGTGACCGGGCGTGCAGGGATACTTGGTTCCGACGAAGCCATGATGCAGGATGTGCAGATCGGTTCCGCAGATGCCACAGCAGCTAGGCTTCACCAAAACTTCGTCGGAGTCGACCGTCGGCTTGGTGCATTCGATCACGCTGATCTTGTGACCGCTGGTGATTTGGATGGCTCTCATTCTCTGTCTCTCCGGGCGGCTCCGCCACTAATTCCGATGGGCGTTTCCAGTTGTTTCGCTGGTTCAGCGATCTCACAAAGCCTCGCCTGATTGGGCAAACAAAATCGGCTTGCCCTTGAGCACCCCAACTTTCATCGTGTCTCCGACCGCGACCGGTGCGGCAGAATCGAGCTTGGCGGTCAGCAAAGGGCCGGAACCGAGATTGATGTAGCAGAGGGTCTCACTGCCGAGGTGCTCGACGACATCGACGACGCCCGTCACCGTGCCTGTCTCGCTTGGTCCAATGGACTCCGGCCGCAAACCGACGGTCAAGGTGTCTCCGACATTCAAGCCCGGCCGCGCTGCGACGTTGAGGGTCGAACCGCCGTTGATGAAGAGTTTGGCGTTGCCGCCCTCGACCTCGGTGACGCGTGCCTCGACGAGGTTCATTTTGGGCGAGCCGATGAAGCCTGCCACGAAGGTGTTCGCGGGGGTGTTGTAGAGTTCGAGCGGCGTGCCGACCTGTTCGATGACACCATCACGCAGGACGACGATCCTGTCCGCCATGGTCATCGCCTCGATTTGGTCATGCGTCACATAGATCATCGTCGCTTTGAGCCTGCGATGCAGTTCCGCGAGTTCGATGCGCATCTGGACGCGCAATGCCGCATCGAGATTCGACAACGGCTCGTCGAACAGGAAGATTTTGGGCTGCCGGACGATCGCTCGGCCAATCGCGACGCGCTGCCGTTGGCCGCCGGACAATTGCTTGGGCTTACGCTCGAGCAGGTGCTCGAGTTGAAGGATTTTGGCGGCCTGAAGGATTTTCTGATTGCGCTCGCTCTCGGGGACCTTGGCGAGCTTGAGAGCGAAGCCCATGTTATCGGACACCGACATATGCGGGTAGAGCGCGTAGCTCTGGAACACCATTGCGAGGCCGCGGGCGTCTGCGGACACGTCGTTCATAAGTTCGCCGTCGATCGTGAGCTCACCTCCGGTGATCTCCTCAAGGCCCGCTATCATCCTAAGCAGGGTCGACTTGCCACATCCCGACGGACCGACGAGGACGACGAATTCACGGTCGTGGACGCTCAGGCTGACGTCCTTGATGATGTTCACAGCGCCGTAGGACTTGTGGATGTTACGCAATTCAAGAGTGGACATGTTCGTTTCCTGTTATTTCACGGCACCGAAGGTCAGTCCGCGCACGAGTTGGCGCTGGGTGATCCAACCGAAGAAGAGGATGGGGGCTACCGAGGCGATCGACGCCGCGGAGAGTTTGGCCCAGAACTGACCTTCCGAATTCGCGAACGAGGCGATAGCCAACGCGAGGGTGCCGGACTTCGTTGCTGTGATGTTGATGCACCAGAAGGTCTCGTTCCAAGCCAAGATCATTCCAAGCAACGCTGTCGAGGAGATGCCAGGAGCCGTTAACGGGATCAACAGGTACCGGAGTTGGGTGATCGGCCCGGCACCGTCCATGCGAGCCGCCTCGAGGATTTCAGCCGGGACTTCCTTGAAATAGGAGAACAGCATCCAGACGATCAGCGGCAGATTGGCGAGGCAGGTGATGAGGATCAGCGCACTCAGCGTGTCGATCATGCGGAGGTACACCAGGATGAGRTACACCGGGATAAGAGCGCCGACCGCAGGCATGAACCGGACAGACAGCATCCAGAGCATGAGTGATCTGGTTCTCTTGGTCGGATAGAACGCCATGACATAAGCTGCGGGGGCGGCAAGCAGGATCGCGAGCAGGGTCGACGTCCCGGAGACCAGGACACTATTCAGAGCGTGGTGAAGATAGTTCACGCGCTCATTCATCTCGACGAAGTTTTCCAGGGTCGGAGAGAAGAACAGCTTGGGCGGGATCGCGGCCGCGTCCTGCTCCGTCTTGAACGCCGCGAGTCCCATCCAGAAAACAGGGAAGGCCATGATGATGCCGACGATCCAGCCGAGGACCATGCGGACCTTGTCATGGCGCTTTTGTTGGGAGTTGGCCATCAGATTTGCTCCGACATGATGCGAACGAAGAAGAAAGCAACGATGTTCGCAATGATGATCGCGAAGACCCCGGCTGCGGACGCCAGTCCGACGTCAAACCCCATCAGCGCCCGCGAGTAGATGTAGAAGGGAATGTTGGTCGTCGCCGATCCTGGTCCGCCCATCGTGGTGACGTAGATTTCCGCGTAGGTGGAGAGGAAAAAGACGGTCTCGAGCATCACGAGCACGGCGATGGGTCGATAGAGGTGGGGAAGCACTACGTAGTAGAAGCGCGCTATGCTCCTGGCACCGTCCATACGCGCGGCTTCAATCTGTTCGCGGTCCAAGGACTGCATCGCGGTCAGAAGAATGAGCGTCGCGAAGGGCGTCCATGCCCACGAAATGATGGTGATGATCGCGGTCATGGGATGACTGGAGAACCAATCGATGGGCTGCATCCCGAGCGACTGTTGCAGCCAGGAGAACAATCCCCAAACCGGATGGAAGAACAGGTTTTTCCAGACGAGCGCCGCGACGGTGGGCATCACGAAGAAGGGTGTGATGACGAGAATGCGCGCGATCGGCTGACCGGGAAACGGGCCGTCGTAAATGACTGCGAACGCGGTTCCGAGCACTACGGTGACGACCAGCGGCACGAACACCATGATCAACGTGTTCAGGACCACAAGGGGCAGGTCGGAGTCAGTAAACAGGAACTCGTAGTTGATTAGACCCCCGAATACCGCTGGCGGCATCTGAAGATTGTAGTTTTGGAACGAGTACCAGAGCGTTAGTACGAGCGGCACAAAGGCCCAGATCGCCAGAACCACCACAGATGGAAGCAAGAGGGGCCAGGTTTTCATGACGCGCCCGGCTCTCGCACGTGCGGGAACAGGTATTGGTGTGGTGGTCGAAGCCATTAAATCCTCCCTCGAGATCAAGAAAACCTGCGGCGGCCGACGATGGCCGCCGCAGGTCTGCGCAGAAGGATTACTTGATGTAACCACCCTTCTTCATGATCTTGTCAGAGTTAGCCGCCGCCGCATCGAGAGCGTCCTTGACCGACATCTTTCCAGTCAAAGCGGCGGCGATCTGCTGACCGAGGTAGTTGTTGATCGCCTGCATTTCCGGGATGATCGCGAAGTTGATGCCGACGTAGGGCTTCGGAACAGCCGTGTTGTCAGTCAGCTTCGCGCTTTCGATGGCCTTCAAGGTTGGCAGTGCGAACGGAGCGGCCTTGATGTAATTTTCGTTCGCATAGGTCGACTTGCGGGTGCCGGGAGGAATGGTGACCCAGCCTTCCTTCTCGCCGATCATGTCGATGTACTTCTTCGACGTCGCCCATTCGATGAATTTCTGGGCTTCGTCTGCATGCTGCGAGGACGACGGAATGCCGAGCGACCATGCCCACAGCCATGCGCCACCCTTGTCCCAGGTCTCGATCGGCATCTGGGCAAAGCCGAGCTTGTCGGAGACCTTCGAACGCTTCGGATCGAAGAGAAGGCCGGCGGCGACGGTGGCGTCATTCCACATGGCGCACTTGCCTTCGGCGAGAAGGTTCAGGTTTTCATTGAAGCCGTTGCCGACGACGCCAGGAGGACCGTACTTGTTGGCGAGGTCCACATAGAACTGGATCGCCTTGTTCCAGGCTTCGCTGTTGACGCCGGAAGTCCAATCCATGTTGAACTGCACGCCGCCGAAGACGTTGCCGACGAGGCCCAGGAGAGCCATGTTCTCACCCCAGCCCGGCAGACCGCGGATGCAGATGCCATGGACGCCCGTTTCCTTGTTGTCGAGCTTGGCTGCGAATTCGGCGATCTGGGTCCAGGTCGGGTTTTCCGGCATGGTGAGACCGGCCGCTTCGAAGAGATCCTTACGGTAGAAGGTCATCGCGCTTTCTGCGTAGAACGGCACCGAATAAAGGTGACCTTCATACGACAGGGCGTCTCGGACGCTTGGCAGGATATCATCGACGTCGTACTCGGTGGACAGTTTGTCGAACGGCTTCAACCAACCCTGCTTGCCCCAGATCGGTGTCTCGTAGAGACCGATGGTGATGATGTCGAACTGGCCGCCGTTGGTGGCGATGTCGGTGGTGACGCGCTGGCGCAGGGTGTTTTCGTCGAGGACGAGCCAGTTCAGCTTAACGCCCGCTTCCTTCTCGTATTCAGCCGAATACTTCTGCATCACGACCATGTCAGGGTTGTTCACCGTCGCGATGGTCAGCGTCGTTTCGGCGTGCGCCGCGCTCAGCATGGCCATGAGCGCCACAGATGCCGAGGCCATAAGTTTCTTCAAGTGCATCGATTCCTCCTCAGGTTTCCTATCAAACCGCCCAAAATGTCGATGGCGGCCATCCCTGCGCCCCGCTCGCGATGGCGATGCGGAGCGACGACTTCTTCGGAAAGTTTTGGATGAGCCCTTGCCGTTGAGCCGCGCTGCCGTTCGGACATACGCAGGCGGGCACTCCTCCAAATGTACGCAACCCCCTCCCGTAGCATCGGACCGTAACGACGGATCAGTCTGATCTGTAACTATTGTCCATCTTGTACGTACAGACCGTGCCACGGCTGAGTTCCAAGGTCAAGTGGATTCTCACTTGGCTCTGGTTGGGGTGTATGGGGAAACGATTGGCAGGTTATTGAGCGCCGATGTTGGCGGATGCTTCAACCGTCACCTTGACGATGTCGGTCCGTACCCAGGAGGTGTAGAAATCGAAGGGTTTCTGGTCCTGATCCCATGAGACCGAGGTGATCAGAAGCACCGGAGTGCCCTCAGGAATTTCGAGAAGCTTCGCGACAGGCGCAGGCGCTCCAATGGATTCAACGGTGCGCCTCGCCCCGAAGGTTCGGTAGCCGTTCGCCTTGAGAACCCGGTTCAGCGAGCCATGGGGTTGCATCACTTCGCTCTCCAGAATCATGTCGTAAAACTCCGGAAGCAAGTAATTGATCGAGTATAGAGCAAGATTCCCATCAAGGCGACGAAGGCGGCGCAGCAGAAGGCAGTTCGCCTCTGGCGACCTGTTGAGCGCCCGGGCGGCAGCTCCGGACGGCGGAGCAAGCTTGGTCTCAAGCACCCGCGTCTCGACATTCCTCTGATTGTTGTGAACCTCACCTTCGAAGAATCCGTCAGCGACTTGGAGGACCCATCCGGAACCTTTGGGGTCGATGACGAACGCTCCACGACGTGCGACGACACGAATTCGATTGCGGTCTTCGAGAACGCGTAGGGTTTCGCGAACGGTAGAGCGCGCCAAATCATAGATACGGCACAGTTCGGTCTCTCCCGGGATTTTGTCTCCCGGCCGATAGGTTCCTCGATCAATGGCGTCTTCGATCAGCTTCGACAACTGCATATAGAAAGGCTCGGGGGACGTCCTGTCGATTTCGCCGGAATTCTGTGCCACTTGGTCCACCGCGCCAACCTATTGCGATTCTAGCCGTGCAACAGCGGGAACATTATTGTCCGTCGCCGGCTTGTCCGTACGCAAGATCGGGAAAGCCCATCTTGTATCCCTTGATCGTACATTACGTTCATACTGATGGAAAGAGCCTCTTCGAACCATCCCGGCGTTTGGGAGTTGGGTCGATGCAGCAAGAAAAATCAAAGGCTTCGTTCCGAATCCGAACTTCATGTTGAGCGATCATCGCGTCGCGGAACGGATGTGGCACGAGGGGTAATTCTAAGGGTCGCCCGCTTTTGGTGCATAGATGTCGTCGCGTCAAACCAATGCTATGGCCGCTTTCCGGGAGCGGCTAAAATTGCCTCTATGACCGGGATGAGGGCGCAAAGCAGCCGCATCCTTCAACAACGAACCGATGTCCGCCTCGGGCCAAAAGCCGCCTCCGGTAGCGTTTGCTACCTGATCCCACTCTCCATGGCAGTGCACCACCCTTGACGGATGGCCGTGATCGCTTAGTCTGCTGTCATCATCCTCCGGAGCATTTCCATGACGCAGTCTTTGCTCTTCGGCGCCTTTCTGGCGGCGCTCTTCTACGTGCTCATTCCGGGACCCGCCTTTTTGCAGCTGCTCGGCATCGGCGCCGGGCAGGGCCGCAAGGCCGGCGCCTTCTTCATGATGGGGCATCTGGTCGGGGATCTCATCTGGTCGTCGCTGGCGCTGATCGCGATCGTCGGCGCAAAGACGATCGGAACCTTCGTCTTCGACCTGCTCGGCCTTGCCTGCGGCTTCTATCTCGCCTGGATCGGCTGGAGCGCTGTCAATGCCAAGCCGAAAGCGGAGGGGCAGGCGCTTGTTGTGGTTGAGCGGCCGTTTCGCCGTGGTCTGATCTTCGGCGTCACCAATCCGAAGGGTTATCCGGTGGCGCTCGCCACTTTCACAGCACTGGTTGCAGGCTCGGCCGGCGCGCTCGATTTCGAGGCGTTGCCGGTGCTGCTCGTCGTGTCGTTCGTCGGTTTCGTGACTGCCGACATCATCCTGATCGGCATCATCGGCGCCGGTACGGTGCGGCGCTTCTATCGTGCCCATGAGCGATTGATCGTGCGCTGCTCCGGCGTGCTTTTCATGGGATTTGCCGCCCAGGCGCTCTGGCACGCAACGCCCGGCCTGCTCGGCTGGCGCAAGGCCTGATTAGATCAGCCATCCAGGAAGTTGACGATCGATTTCAGCGTCTGGACCTCGTCAGCATCGCCGATCGACATGGCGACCTGCAGTTGGTTCTTGTAATAATCGAGGAAATTGAAGCTGGTGCCGTCGGTGACGCTGGAGAGATCGACGATGTTGCCGAGCGGATCGATCGCATGCATCGGCAGCGGTTCTGAGATCGCGGCGTAGGTGTTCTGATCGATCAGGCCGCTGTCGAAACTCTGGCGCGCGTAATTGCGCAGCTCTCCAGGGCTGACCGCGGTGAAATCCGGGCCTTCGCCAACTTCGTCTTCGATCTGGAACGAGGCCGGGGCGGGAGCTCTGGTCTCGATTTGAATATCAGAGGTCTTCGAACTTTTTGCGTTATTAGGATTGTTTTTAAAAAGCAAACTCTGAGAAGACCGCACAGAAAAAATTTCCATGGCGCATGTCCCCTTACAAGAAGAACATCAGAAAACTAGCGCCTGCGCCTGATTCGCGTCAATCGTTAACGATTGGTTAATTTTCACGTATCAATTGTTGTCCACCAGATTTGGCTGGCGCCCGCCAAATTTGGCAGGCGAGGCAAAAGGTTCTTCCCGGTAACATACCAATTCTATGGCGGCTCTCCTATATTGCCGATTCACTTGCATGCCAAAAAGGAATTCTCCGATGCCTTCTCCACATGATTTTAATCCGGCGCTGGTGACCTGGGACGGTCTTCACGGCCTGCCGCGTTTCGATGCCCTGGATGACGGTGATTTTGCCGCTGCCTTCGAAGCCGCACTTGCCGCGCATGAAAGGGAGATCGACGAGATCGCCGGAAACGGCGATGCGCCGACATTCGACAATACGGTCGTGGCACTGGAGATTGCCGGCGACGCGCTGTCGCGCGTTTCGGCGCTGTTCTGGAACAAGGCAGGCGCGCATACCAATGATGTGATCCAGGCGCTGGAGCGGGAGATCTCGCCGAAGATGTCGCGCCACTATTCGAAGATCGGGATGAATGCCGCACTTTTTGCCCGCATCGACACGCTCTGGGAGAGCCGCGAGAGCCTTGGCCTGACGCTCGAACAGACGCGCGTGCTGGAACGCCACTGGAAAGGCTTCGTCAAATCGGGCGCCAAGCTTGAAAAGGCCGAGCAGGAAAATCTTGCGGCGATCAATGAAAAGCTTGCCGGCCTCGGGACGCAATTCGGCCAGAACGTGCTGGCCGACGAAAAGGCCTGGGCACTGGTGCTTTCCGATGGCGCCGAGCTCGAGGGCTTGCCGGAATTCCTTCGCGACGCGATGGCGGGGGCAGCGCGCGAACGCGGCGAGGAGGGCAAATATGCGGTGACGCTGTCACGCTCGATCATCGAGCCGTTCCTCACATTCTCGGAGCGCCGCGATCTGCGCGAGCAGGCTTTCAAGGCGTGGGTGGCGCGCGGTGAAAATGATGGTGAGACGGACAATCGCGCTGTCATCAGGGAAACGCTGGCGCTGCGCCATCAGGTGGCGACGCTGCTTGGCTACGGCAATTTCGCCGAGCTGAAGCTCGACAATACGATGGCGAAGACGGCGGAAGCCGTGAACGGCCTGCTGAGGGCTGTCTGGGCGCGGGCGGTGAAACGCGCCGGCGAGGAGGAGGCCGATATTGCGGCGCTGATCGCCGAGGAGGGCCGGAACCACGAGGTCATGCCCTGGGACTGGCGCCACTATGCCGAAAAGATCCGGGCGCGGAAGTTCGATTTCTCCGAAACTGAACTCAAGCCCTACCTGCAGCTCGAGAAGATTATCGAAGCCTGCTTCGACGTCGCCGGCCGGCTGTTCGGCATCCGGGCCGTCGAGAAGAAGGGCGTGGCCGCCTATCACCCTGACGTTAGGGTGTTCGAAATCAGGGACCGCGAAGACAAGCTCGTCGCCCTGTTCCTCGGCGATTATTTTGCCCGCAGCTCGAAACGATCAGGCGCCTGGATGAGCTCGCTGCAATCGCAGCACCGGCTGGAGCTGAAGAACGGCCGCCATGGCGAATTGCCGATCATCTATAATGTCTGCAACTTCGCCAAGCCGGCGGAAGGCAAGCCGGCGCTGCTGTCGCTCGACGATGCCCGTACGCTGTTCCACGAATTCGGCCATGCGCTGCACGGCATGCTTTCGAACGTCACCTATCCCTCGGTTGCGGGCACCGGCGTCTCTCGCGATTTCGTCGAACTGCCGTCGCAGCTCTATGAGCACTGGTTGACGGTGCCCGCTATCCTGAAGCGTTACGCCGTGCATGTCGAAACCGGCGAGCCGATGCCGCAGGCCCTGCTCGACAAGGTGCTTGCCGCCCGGACCTTCAATGCCGGCTTCAATACCGTCGAGTTCACCTCGTCGGCGCTGGTCGACATGGCGTTTCACACGAGAACGGCCGTCGAGGACCCGATGGCGGTGCAGGCCGAGGTACTGGCCGAGATCGGCATGCCGAAGTCGATCGTCATGCGCCATGCGACGCCGCACTTCCAGCACATCTTTTCCGGCGGCTATTCGGCCGGCTATTACTCCTACATGTGGTCGGAGGTGCTCGACGCCGACGCCTTTGCCGCCTTCGAGGAGACGGGAGACGCCTTCAACGGCGAGATGGCGCGTAAGCTCAAGGAGAATATCTATTCGGTCGGCGGCTCGGTCGATCCGGAGGACGCCTACACGGCCTTCCGCGGCAAGCTGCCGAGCCCGGATGCAATGCTTGTCAAAAAGGGACTTTCGACCTTCGAGGAATTGACAGGCAGCGACGCCTAAGACAATTTGATGACACGCTATGATGCGGCGGGGCGACAGCCTTGCCGCAGCTTTTGCGCGTTCCCCCCTTTCGCAAACGCAAAAAAAACTGTATGGACGCCCCAAACTAATAGGCGCGTCCTCTAGAGCGTGCGCCCCAGCCTCAGAGATTTCACATATGTCACTTCGCAATATCGCGATCATCGCGCACGTTGACCATGGCAAAACGACCCTGGTGGATGAGCTTCTCAAGCAGTCCGGCTCGTTCCGCGAAAATCAGCGTGTCGCTGAACGCGTGATGGACTCGAACGATCTCGAAAAAGAACGCGKCATCACCATTCTCGCCAAGGCGACCTCGGTGGAATGGAAGGGTGTCCGCATCAACATCGTCGACACCCCTGGCCACGCCGACTTTGGTGGTGAAGTCGAGCGCATTCTCTCAATGGTGGATGGCGCGATCGTTCTCGTCGACTCCTCTGAAGGCCCGATGCCGCAGACGAAGTTCGTTGTCTCCAAGGCCTTGAAGGTCGGTCTTCGTCCGATTGTCGCGATCAACAAGATCGACCGTCCTGATGGCCGCCACGAAGAAGTCATCAACGAAGTCTTCGACCTCTTTGCGAACCTCGACGCGACCGACGAGCAGCTCGACTTCCCGATCCTCTACGGTTCCGGCCGCGACGGCTGGATGAACGTCAATCCGGAAGGTCCGAAGGATCAGGGTCTTACGCCGCTTCTCGACCTGGTGCTCAAGCATGTTCCGGAGCCGACCGTCCACGAAGGTCCGTTCACGATGATCGGCACGATCCTCGAAGCCAACCCCTTCCTCGGTCGCATCATCACCGGTCGTATCAATTCCGGTTCCATCAAGCCGAACCAGGCAGTGAAGGTTCTCCACGCCGACGGCAAGACGATCGAAACCGGCCGTATTTCCAAGATCCTCGCCTTCCGCGGCATCGAGCGCACGGCGATCGAAGAAGCGCATCAGGGCGATATTGTCGCGATCGCCGGCCTTTCCAAGGGCACGGTCGCCGACACCTTCTGCGATCCCTCGATCACCGAGCCGCTGCAGGCGCAGCCGATCGATCCGCCGACTGTCACCATGTCCTTCATCGTCAACGACAGCCCGCTGGCCGGCACCGAAGGCGACAAGGTGACGAGCCGCGTCATCCGCGACCGTCTCTTCAAGGAAGCGGAAGGCAACGTCGCCCTGAAGATCGAAGAAGCCGAAGGCAAGGATTCGTTCTACGTGTCCGGCCGTGGCGAACTTCAGCTCGCCGTTCTCATCGAGACCATGCGTCGCGAAGGCTTCGAGCTTGCCGTGTCGCGTCCGCGCGTCGTGATGCACAAGGATGAAAACGGCCAGCTTCTGGAGCCGATCGAGGAAGTCGTCGTCGACGTCGACGAAGAACATTCCGGTGTCGTCGTGCAGAAGATGTCCGAGCGCAAGGCCGAAATGGTCGAGCTGCGTCCGTCGGGCGGTAACCGTCTTCGCCTGCGTTTCTACGCACCGACCCGCGGCCTGATCGGCTACCAGTCGGAACTGCTGACGGATACGCGCGGCACGGCGATCATGAACCGCCTGTTCCACGACTACCAGCCCTACAAGGGTGTGATTGGTGGCCGCGTCAACGGCGTGCTGCTCGCCAACGCTCCCGGCGAAGCCGTCGCCTATGCGATGTTCAACTTGGAAGATCGCGGCCCGATGATCATCGAGCCGGGCGAAAAGGTCTATGCCGGCATGATTATCGGCATCCATTCGCGCGACAACGACCTTGAAGTCAACGTGCTGAAGGGCAAGCAGCTCACCAACATCCGCGCCGCCGGCAAGGACGAAGCGGTGAAGCTGACGCCGCCGATCCGGATGACGCTTGATCGCGCGCTCTCCTGGATTCAGGATGACGAGCTGATGGAAGTGACACCGAAGAATATTCGTCTGCGCAAGATGTATCTCGACGCAAACGATCGCAAGCGTTTCGAAAAGACGAAGGCGGCGCTCTAAGAGCCATTCAAAGTGCGATAGCGTCTTGCGGCTCTCGAAAAGAGGCGCAGCGCTGGAGAGAAATCCCTAAAAACCCCGGCTTGCGCGCCGGGGTTTTTTATTGTGCGCCGCGTCGATTCCGTCTTGTGACAATCGTTAAAAAAGCGTTAACTTTTGATCGTCGTCCACATATCAAGTCTGTGGGCAATCGATCACAATGCCTCTGTGCATATGGTTAATTGCCTTCGGCGGGACCAGAGTAAACGTTATGAAGACGTTGTCGATCGATGTCCGGCGGGCCGAGCCGCAAGATGCCCGAGCCATATCGGAAACACACAGGCTTGCCTGGCAACACACCTACGCGGGCATCATTCCGCATCGCGCGCTGACGCAGATGATCGAGCGGCGCGGCGAAAGCTGGTGGCGCAAGGCAACGCGCGGGCCGGCAACGCTGCTGGTTCTCGATGTTGCCGGAACAGTTGCCGGCTACGCGACACTCGGGCTCAATCGCGCCCGCGCTCTGCCGCAGGAAGGCGAGATTTACGAGCTTTATCTTCGGCCTGAGTATCAGGGTATCGGCCTTGGCAGGATGCTGTTCGGCGAGGCGCGCCGGCTCTTGAAGTCGCTCGGCTGCAACGGGCTGGTTGTCTGGTGCCTCGAGGATAACGAGACCGCCAGCGACTTCTACCGCCATCATGGCGGCGTCGATTTCTGCGAAGGCATGGAAAGTTTCGACCACAGGCAATTGAAGAAGATCGGCTTCATCTGGAGTTGAACGGCCATTCAAAGTGCCCGCAGCGTCCTTGGCGCGTCTGAAAAGACGAGTGGCGCTGGAGTCGGCGTTCCACTATCTCCTATTAGAAACTTTTGATGTGAATGTGCGCCGCTGCAGTCAAGCATTGGCGCTGTGCGATGTTGCGTTGCCACATGAAACTGATTATCTGGCTGCCAGCACATTCAACCTCGCGGGAGTTTCTTATGCGCATCGACGCCATTGCAATCGGTAATAATCCACCTGAGGACGTCAACGTTATCGTCGAGGTTCCGGTCGGCGGCCATCCCATCAAGTATGAGATGGACAAGGAAGCCGGCACGCTGGTGGTCGATCGTTTCCTCTATACGCCGATGACCTATCCGGGCAATTATGGTTTCGTGCCGCACACGCTGTCGGAAGACGGCGACCCGATCGACGTGCTGATCGCCAGCACCCGTCCGCTGGTTMCCGGCTGCGTCATCAATGTGCGCCCGATCGGCGTCCTGAAGATGGAAGACAATTCCGGCAAGGACGAGAAGATCATCGCCGTGCCGTCGCCGAAGCTGACGCTGCGCTATGAAAAGGTGAAGGACTACACCGATCTTCCCGAGATCACGCTGAAGCAGATCGAGCACTTCTTCGAGCACTACAAGGATCTGGAACCCGGCAAGTGGGTGAAGATCTTCGGCTGGGGCGACTCCAAGGAAGCAGGCGAACTCATCCTCGAAGCCGTCGAGCGCGCCAAGAAGAAAGGCTGATCGCTCAGCCTAAAAATATCTCGAGCTTTTTTACCAAATCCTCCGGATCGCCGTCGATCCGGAGGATTTTTTTGCGCGCGGTCTCACCCGAGACGAGGCTGACGCTGGACTTGGGAATGCGCAGGGATTTTGCGATCAAAAGGATAAGCGCCTTGTTGGCCTTGCCTTTCGCGGGCACGGCGGTGACGCGTGCCTTCAGGAACGCTTCGCCCTCGCCGTCGGCCTCGATGCCGTCGAGCACGTCTCGCCCGCCATTCGGCATCAGCCGGACGGCGAGGCGGAGATGGTCATCGAAAAGGCTCCAGGGACGGCTCAAGCGACCAGCGGGTACAGCGTGGTCCAAAGCAAGGTGCGCAGGAAGAAGATGATCAGCAGCAGGATGATCGGCGAAATGTCGATGCCGCCAAGGTTCGGCAGCCGGTTGCGGATCGGCTTCAGCACCGGTTCGGTGACATTATAGAGGAATGTGCCGACCGAATTGACGAACTGATTGCTGGAATTGATAACATTGAAGGCATAGAGCCAGGAAAAAATGGCACTGGCAATCAGGATCCAGGTGTAAATATTCAAAGCCAAATCAATGGTTTGAAACAGCGCAAACATCATCGTCTCCAATTCGTTGTTGACAGACATGTAGACATTGGCGACTAAACGGGCAAGTGCCGTGTGGAAGCGCACGGTGAATCATGTTTAACGGGCGGCTTTGCCGCTATTCCGGCGCCCGTCTCCTCGGAAAACATCCATGTCGTTTTCGCCCACCGGAGACCGTTTTGCCGCGTTCCGGCATTCGTCCTACACGCGTTTCTTCTTCGCGCGCTTCCTGCTTTCCTTCTCGCAGCAGATCGTCAGCGTCGCGGTCGGCTGGCAGATGTACGACCAGACGGGCAGCGCGATCTATCTCGGTTTGATCGGTCTCGTGCAGTTCCTGCCGTCACTGCTGCTCATCCTCGTCACCGGTTCTGTGGCCGACCGGTACAATCGCCGGGCGATCGCGGCCCTCTGCTCGCTGGTAAGCGCGCTCTGCACGCTGGCGCTGCTGGTTATGACTGTCATGGGGACCTTCACTCCCTTGCCTGTTTTCGCGATGCTTTTGATCTTCGGTGTTGAACGCGCCTTCATGTCGCCGGCAGTGCAGTCGCTGGCGCCCAATCTCGTGCCGGAGCAGGCACTCTCCAATGCGATCGCCTGGAATTCGTCCTCCTGGCAGCTCGCGGCAATCACCGGCCCGGTGCTCGGCGGTCTGCTCTACGGCGTCAGTGCGTCGACTGCCTATACGGTGGCGGTGATCTTTTCCGTGCTGGGTGCCGCCCTTCTCTACATGATCCCGAAACCGGTGCAGAAGACGACGGGCGAGACCAAGAGCTGGGCGATGATCCTCGGCGGCTTCAGTTTCATCCGCGCCGAAAAGGTGGTGCTCGGGGCGATCTCGCTCGATCTCTTCGCCGTGCTGCTCGGCGGGGCCACGGCGCTGATGCCAATTTTTGCGCGCGATATCCTCACCCTCGGTCCCTGGGGGCTCGGACTGCTGCGCGCCGCACCGGGACTTGGCGCCATCGTCATGGCGATTTTCCTTGCCGCCTATCCGCTCAAACATCGCGCCGGCATCTACATGTTCATCGGCGTCGCCCTGTTCGGCGTCGGAACGATCATCTTCGGCGTCTCGACCAATACCGAGGTCTCGATCGCGGCGCTGGCGCTGATGGGGGCGGCCGACATGGTGTCGGTCTATGTCCGCGAGAGCCTGATTGCGCTCTGGACGCCGGACCAGCTGCGCGGCCGTGTCAATGCGGTCAACATGGTCTTCGTCGGCGCTTCGAACGAGCTCGGGGAATTCAGGGCGGGCACGATGGCGGCGCTCTTCGGCGCGGTGCCGGCGGTCGTCATCGGCGGGATCGGAACGCTTGTCGTGGCGGCGATCTGGGCGTCGAGTTTCCCCAAACTGCGCAGGATCGATACGCTGGACGCGCCCACTGTATCGTCGGAATCGATTTAGAAACCGATTATGCGCGAAGAGCGATAGAGGACGCCGCCTTCGCCGTCTTTCCCTCGAAGACGATGTCGAGGAATTCGGTGAGCCAGGCTCTCAGCGGCGCATCGAATAGCATGCGGCCTTCGAGATGTTCGCGGCCCTGCTGGGCGTTCGGCAGGATGAAGCGATGGGCGCCATGCACGACCCAGCGATGCATCATCACCCGGGTCAGTTCGGCATGGAACTGCAGCCCCCAGGCGTTGTCGTCGTAGCGGAAGGCCTGGTTCGGATAGGCATCGCCTTCGGCCAGCAGGTCGGCGCCGCGCGGCAGTTCGAAGCCCTCGCGGTGGAAATGATAGACCATCCTCGGCCAGTGCATCAGCAGGCGGCCCTTCTCGGTTGGGTGCAGCGGATACCAGCCGATCTCGGTCGAGCCATCGGCATTCGGCTGCACCTTGCCACCGAGATGATGCACCAGCATCTGCGCGCCGAGGCAGATGCCGAGGTAGGGGCGCTTTTCCCGGAGCGGAACGTTGATCCAGTCGATCTCCTTCTTGACGAAGTCATCGGGATCATTGGCGCTCATCGGGCCGCCGAAGACGACGGCGCCAGCATGGTCTTCAAGTGTTGCCGGAAGCGGCTCGCCGAGAACCGGCCGGCGGATATCGAGGCGGTAGCCCTTTTCGACGAGCAATTGGCCGACGCGGCCGGGGCTCGACCGTTCCTGATGCAGGACGATGAGGATCGGGCGCCCGTCGCGGTTCGGATTTTGCTCAGTCGGTATCATCTTGCGCAACCTGGACGTCTGTCACCCTGGCGGCGGCTTCCTGCCGCTTCTGGATGCGCTCGCGCGAGGAGACGCCGAGCAGATCGGCGATACGCCAGATCACATGGTCTTCCATCTCGCTGCGCTCACCATCGGCATAGACGATGTCCCAGAGGACGCCGATCAGCTCCAGCCGTTGCTCGGTATTGAGATGACGTTTCAGGTCGGCGGTGAAGCGATAATAGTCGACGGCGGAGCTTTCGGCCTCAAGGCCGGCGGCTATCAGAGCGTCGAGCTGCTTGCCGTCGAGTGCATACTGCTCCTTCAGGAGCTTACGCAGCCGCTTCTTCTCGCTGGCTTTGATCTGACCATCGGCCTCCATGACCTGCATGCAGAGCGCTGCCACTGCGATGCGGGGATCATCAGGGGCAAAACCTTTCTTCKGGTGGTCGGCGGTGAGATTCTGGAAGAATGCCTGAAAGCGTTCGAACATGCGGTTTTCGTTCCATTTCAGAAAAGGCGGAGCCGTGTCTTGGGTTCCGGTTCCACCCTGGGATCGCGAACGCCGGGATCATCCGGCAACCCGCCAAAGAAAGGTTTCGTCTCGCTCGGTGCTGGCGCTTTATCGCCCGCGGCCGGTTCGACGGGTTTCGGTTTGGCCGACGTCGGTGCCGGTGCCGGTGCCGGCGTGGGGCGCACAGCCTCGGCAATCGTCGCGGCGCGTTCCAGCTCGATGATGCGATGGTCGTTGACGGGACTTTCCGGCCTGACGTCACGCAGCGGCGGCAATGTCTTCAAAGCCGTTTCGATCGAGGCCGGCGCCGAACCGTCTTCGAGCGGACCCTCGATCTGGCCGAAGGGCGCCTTCCATTCGAAGGCGTCGAGACGGCCGGTCACGGGCGATACCGGCAGCCATTTGTCGGACACGAAGCCGTCTGCCACCCAGGCCGGATCGCGCGGCGCCTTGAGCGCCTGGGCCAGCCAGTGGCGCACGCGGCCCTGGTCGCCAGTCTCGGCTTCTTCGATGTCGGCCAGCAGCAGGTAGGCGGCTTCACGCGGCTGCATGCGGGCCGCCGCTTCCGCCTTGGCGCGGGCCTTGGCGAATTCCTGCGCGTCGAGGGCTGCCTGGGCGACGACAAGAAGGGATTCGACATTGTTCGGGCGCTGCCCTTCCAGCCGCTCGGCGCGCTTCAGCCGGTCGAGCGTGGAATCGCCGCTGCGGGCCCTGACGTAGGCTTGGCCGATCTCGGGATGCGGTGCCGATTTCCATGCCTGTTCGAGGATCGAGGCGGCCTTGCGCACGCCGCCTTCTCGGAACAGCGCCTTCGCGGCAATGAGGGCTGCCGGAATGAAATCGGCGGCAAGCTTCAGCGCCTGCAGGGCGTCGTCGCGGGCACCGGTCGGGTTGCTTTCCAGCTTCTCGCCGGCGCGCGCCGTCAGAAGAACCGCGTGCAGACGGTTGGCTTCGGCCTTTTCGACGACGCGCGCGGCTTTCTGCTGTTCGAGCAGGCGGATCGCATCGTCCCAGCGGCCGGCCTGGCTGCGATATTCGAGCGTCGCCTGCGCGGCCCAAGGCAGATAGGGCGCGTTGTCGGCAGCCTTTTCGGCATATTGGCGGGCGGCCTCGTTGGCCCCAAGACGGCGGGCTTCCAGATAGAGGCCGCGCAGACCGAGTTCGCGCGTCTCGGGATCATTGGCCATGGCCTCGAACTTGGCGCGTGCCTCATCATGGCGGCCTTCGATGAGGGCGGCCTGAGCTTCGAGCAGGTTGATCAGCGGTTCCTGATCGGCGCGGATGAGGCCGCGCGAGCGGGCGGCCATCTTGCGGGCGAGCAGCGCATTGCCGGCGCCGGCGGCGATCAGGCCGGTCGACAGTGCCTGATAACCGCGGTCCCGCTTGCGGGCGCGGAAATAACGCGTCACCGAATGCGGCGAGGTCCAGACGAGACGGACGAACCACCAGGCGATCATCACGGCGGCAATGAGAGCGATGATCGCGCTGGCGGCGACGATCAGCTTCGTCTGGTAGATCTGGCCCTCCCAGATCAGCGAGAGGTCGCCGGGACGATCGGCAAGCCAGGAGAAGCCATAGGCGAGAAGCAATACGAAGAGGGCGAAGACGACAAGGCGGATCAGCATGGTCTTATCCTTCCTTGCCGGTGCCGGAAACCGCTTTCGACAGCGCCCCGCCAACCAGTTCCTCGACGCGGATGCGCGCTTCGAGCGATTGCTTGAAGGCGGCGGACGCCTGCTTGCCGGAAGCGGGCAGGTTATTCCATTCGGCGGAGGCGCCGGGCAGGTCGCCGCTCTTCACCTTCTCCTCCATGCGGGCGGCAATGGCTTCGACGCTTTCGCCCTCGATATTGCCGACGGGACGGACGCTCACCAGCGACTTGGCACTCGACATCAGCCGATCCGACCAGCTCTGGTTCGGGTCCGGCTGGTTGACGGCTTCGACGATCGCGGTGGCGACATCGGGAACCTCGCGCACCAGTTCGGTGCGTGAGGGAATGCCCGTCTCGGCAAAGGTTCGGAGATCGGCGACGGCTGGATCGTCGGGTGCGACGCCGGCGAAGGTGTCGAGTTCGGCCAGGAACGGGCCACCGCGATCGATCGCCGCCTTCAGGGCGGCAGCCGCGATCGCCCGGGCAACGGCGACGTCCTCGCGCGGCTCGTTCAGCTTCTTTTCGGCCTCTTCGAGGCGCTTGCTGATATCGGCGCCGCTCGTCGTCTGCTGCTCGGAAGACTGGGCAAGCGTCGAGCGCAGCTGATCGACCTGACCGGTCAGTTCCGCAATCTTCTGGTTGAGTGCCTCGACGTTAGCAGAATCGGCCGGCGCACCGGCCGCGGGAGCCGTTGCAGCTGTTTCCAGCGCAGCGACGCGTTTCGCAAGCTCACCGTCATCCGTGCTCGCCGGATTGGCGGCAAGGTTGGCGACGGTCTGTTTCAGGCCGTCGATCTCGCCGGCAAGATCCGCCGTCTCCGGCGATGTCGTCTGCGGCGCAGACGAGCTCGGGAGGTAACCGGCATACTGGATGGCGCCGGCGCCAAGCAGCGCCACGAGGCCGCCAACGATGCCGGCGGCAATGAGGCCGGAGGTGCCGGCGCTCTTCGGCGCAGGCTGTTCAGGAGGAGGGGTGAAGGAAGGTTCTGGAGCTGCCTGTTCCTCCTCCGGCGCATCCATCACAGGCTTCTCTTCATCTTCGGCATGCGACGCAGTCTCGGTTTCGGGCGGTAGGCCGACATCGGCGGCAGCGGTGCTGTCGGCGTCGGCAGTTTCATTGTCTACCGGTTTTTCGGTATCGGCTGCAGCGGCGAATTCCTGTGCATCGAGGTCGATCGTGACCGGCTCGTCGGCGCTCTTCGAATGGCGTGGCGGGTTTCCCGATACCATGAGGTCCTCTTTATCCTGCATTGCAACGAAACTAGACAGTGATGCCAGTTAAGGGAAGAGGTTAGATCAAATTTGGGCGGTTAGAGCCTTGAAAGCAGCGACAGAAGACTTTTCTCATCCGCCATCGGTGAAATCTCGACGCTTTTTTTTAGAGCCGTCGGGATGGCTTGCGCCACCGCTTCGCTGAGGCAGAGAAGGCGGATTCCCCTGTGTTCCGGCCAGGCTGATAGGAGTTCCGGCATGCGAAAGAAATCCTCTGCCGTCTGGCGGGAATAGAAGAGGATGGCGTCCGGGTAACCGTTAGCGAAGATCGCGTCGATCTCGGCGGGATCAGGGACGGCCGGTTGCATGCGGTAGCATTCGGCGACGGAAAAATGGATGCCGAGTTCGCGCAATCTTCCTTCAAAAGTTTCGGCGCGCGGGGTGCCGGCGAGATAGAGCAGCGTGCCCGGTTTCTCCGCCGCGACGAGATCGGCGAGATCGCGGCCGTTGCCCTGGGATGAAGCGACGGATCGGAAGCCGAGGCTGCGCGCTTCTTCCGCGGTCGTTTCGCCGACCGCGAAAAGCGGGCGGGCGAGATGCGGACGAAGTTTTTCGCCGAGTGCGGAGATGACCCTGATGGCTTCGGCGCTGGTCACGGCGATTGCGCCGCTGGTGGTTGCAAGCGCGGCTAGGGCGGCGACGCTGTCGTGCAGCGGCCGACGCAGCGGCAGCAGCAGCGGCTCGTGGCCCAAATCGCGTAAACGTTGTGCGGTTCTCGTCGCCGAGTGCGCGGGGCGGGTGACGAGCACACGCATGGCCGCTTCAGTGCCAGTCGTCGAAAAAGGCGCTGCCGGCTCTTGCGCGCACGTCCTGGCCGGCGCGGGTGCCGAGCGCTGCCGCATCGCGGCGGTGGCCGTCGGTCGTCACCGCATGCTGGTTGCGGCCGTCGGGAGTGATGATGAGACCGGAGAACCGGATCAGGTCGCCTTCGCAGACGGCATAACCGCCGATCGGCGTGCGGCAGGAGCCGTCGAGTGCGGCGAGGAAGGCGCGTTCGCAGGAGACTGTGTCGAAGGTCGGGCCATCGTTAACCGGCGCCAGCAGATCGTCGACCCTGGCATCGCCGATGCGGCTTTCGATGCAGATCGCCCCCTGCGCCGGCGCCGGCGGGAAGGTGTCGGGATCGAGGATATCGGTCAGTACGTCGACCTTGCCGAGGCGTTTCAGGCCGGCAAGCGCCAGCAGGGTCGCATCAACCTCGCCCTCTTCGAGCTTGCGCAGGCGCGTTTCGACCAGGCCGCGGAAGGTGATGACGTTGATGTCAGGCCGCATGCGGCGGATCAGCGCCTGGCGGCGGAGCGATGAGGAACCGACGGTGGCGCCATGCGGCAGGTCGATCAGTTTGCGCGCGGTGCGGCCGATGACGGCGTCGCGGATATCTTCACGCGGCAGGTAGGCGGAGAGATAAAGCCCCTCAGGCAGCTTCGTCGCCATGTCCTTGGCGGAATGCACGGCGAAATCCAGCTCGCCGGCGGTAAGCTTCTGTTCAAGTTCCTCGGTGAACAGGCCCTTGCCGCCGATCTCGGCCAGCGACCGGTCGGTGATGCGGTCGCCCTTGGTCGTCAGCACGACGATCTCGAACATGTCCTCGGGCAGATGATGCGCCGCCATCAGCCTGTCGCGGGCCTCATGCGCCTGGGCAAGCGCCAGCGGGCTGCCCCGCGTGCCGATCCGGAAAGGTTTTGTTTGCATCCGCTCTATTCCGTTGTTACCGGAGTTCTCGTAAACGGGTTTCCATCCCATCGCAATCAACGAACAGGCTTCATGGTTCCCTTTCTGCGCATCCTTGGCATCGAAACGAGCTGCGATGAGACCGCCGCCGCGGTCGTTGAGCGCGATGCTGAGGGGCGTTCCAACGTGCTGTCGGACGTGGTGCTTTCCCAGCTCGACGAGCATAGCGCCTATGGCGGCGTGGTGCCAGAGATCGCCGCACGCGCCCATGTCGAGGCGCTGGACGAGCTGATCGAGGAGGCGCTGAAGCGCGCCAATGTGTCGCTCAACGATGTCGACGCCATCGCCGCCACGTCGGGGCCGGGGCTGATCGGCGGGCTGCTTGTGGGATTGATGACCGGCAAGGCGATTGCCAGAGCCGCCGGCAAGCCGCTCTATGCGGTCAACCATCTCGAAGGCCATGCGCTGACGGCGCGGCTGACGGATGGGCTGTCCTTTCCCTATCTGATGCTGCTCGTCTCCGGCGGCCATACCCAGCTCATCCTGGTGCGCGGGGTCGGACAGTACGAGCGCTGGGGCACGACGATCGACGATGCGCTGGGCGAGGCCTTCGACAAGACGGCAAAGCTGCTCGGCCTGCCCTATCCCGGCGGGCCGGCGGTGGAGCGGATGGCGCGGGACGGCAATCCCGATCGCTTCGATTTTCCGCGGCCGCTGGTCGGCGAGGCACGGCTCGACTTCTCCTTCTCCGGCCTGAAGACAGCTGTGCGGCAGGCTGCACAGGACATCGCGCCGCTCAGCGATCAGGATGTGGCGGATATCTGCGCCTCGTTCCAGAAGGCGGTTTCGCGGACGCTGAAGGACCGCATCGGCCGTGGCCTGCAGCGGTTCAAGACGGAATTCCCGGCGACATTCCCAGCGACTGGCGAGAAGCCGGCTCTGGTCGTTGCCGGCGGTGTCGCCGCCAATCTCGAACTGCGTGGCACGCTGCAGGCGCTGTGCGACAAGAACGGCTTCCGCTTCGTCGCGCCACCGCTGCACCTCTGCACCGACAACGCCGTGATGATCGCCTGGGCAGGACTGGAACGGATGGCGACCGGTGCCGCACCGGACCCGTTCGACGTGCAGCCGCGTTCGCGCTGGCCGCTCGATTCCAATGCGGAAACGCTGATCGGCTTCGGAAAACGAGGGGCCAAGGCATGAGTGAAACCATCGCCGTCGTCGGATCGGGGGCTTTCGGCACGGCGCTTGCCGCCGTCATCGCCCTTGCCGGCCGCAGCGCCGTGACACTCGTCGGGCGTGATCCGTCACTGATTGCCGATCTGAAGGCCGAACGGCTGCATGATGCGGTACTGCCCGGCATTCTCCTGCCCGATACGCTGGAATTTTCCGCCGAGGCGGATGCAATCACTGGTGCCTCCATCGTGCTCTTTGCAATGCCGTCGCAGGCGCAGGCCGATGCGGCGCGGCAATACGGTCCCTATCTAGCCAAGGATGCCGTGGTCGTCACCTGCGCCAAGGGCATCGAGCGGGCGACCGGCAATCTTCTGACCGACATGCTGCAACGGGAACTGCCGGACCATTCCGTCGCCGTGCTCTCCGGTCCGGGTTTTGCCGCCGATATCGCCAAGGGTCTGCCGACGGCGATGGCGATTGCGGCAGCCGACATGGAGACCGCGGAGCGGCTCGCTCAGGCGATATCCGGCCGGACTTTCCGGCTCTACGCCTCCAACGACCGGATCGGCGTGCAGCTCGGCGGCGCACTGAAGAATGTGCTGGCGATCGCCTGCGGCATCGTCGAAGGCCGCGGCATCGGCGATTCGGCGCGTGCGGCGCTGATTGCGCGCGGGCTTGCCGAGATGTCGCGTTTCGTCGTCGCCAAAGGCGGGCAGGCGGATACGGTGCGCGGGCTTTCCGGCCTCGGCGATCTGGTGCTGACGGCGACGAGCCATCAATCGCGCAATCTGCGCTTCGGCATCGCACTCGGGCGCGGCGAAAAGACCGATCCCTTGCAGGGTGCGCTGGTGGAAGGCGCGTTTGCCGCCTCCGTCGCCTCGCGGCTTGCGGCGGAATTGAGGGTCAGCATGCCGATCACCGATGCCGTATCCGCCATCATCGACGGCAGGCTCGATATATCAGAGGCCATAGAGCAGCTGATGACGCGTCCGATCACCACCGAATAGGAGACAGACATGCTTTTCGCCCTTCTCTGCAAGGATAAACCGGGACACCTCAACGTGCGCATGGATACGCGTCCGACGCATATCGAGCATCTGAACAAGCTGAATGCCGAGGGCACGCTGAAGATCGCCGGCCCGTTTCTCGATGACGACGGCAAGCCCTGCGGCAGCCTGATCATCGTCGAAGCGGAATCGAAAGAGGCAGCGCGTGCGCTTGCCGATGCCGATCCTTATGCCAAGGCGGGACTATTCGAAAGCGTCGACGTCAAGGCCTACAACTGGGTCTTCAACAAACCGGAGGCGTGAGCATGGCGCACTGGCTCTATAAATCCGAACCCGCTTCCTGGTCCTGGGAGCAGCAGAAGGCTGCGGGCGAAAAGGGCACGGAATGGACCGGCGTCCGCAACTATCTGGCGCGCAACAATATGCGGGCGATGCAGATCGGCGACAAAGGGTTCTTCTATCATTCCAATGACGGGCTGGAGATCGTCGGCATCGTCGAAGTCTCAGCCCTGTCGCATCCCGATTCTTCCGCCAAGGGCGATCCGAAGTGGGATTGCGTCGATATCCGCGCCGTCGTGGACGTGCCGAAGCCGGTGACGCTGAAGGATGTCAAGGCGAGCGAGAAGCTCGCCAAGATGGCGCTCGTCACCTCGATGCGGCTGTCGGTGCAGCCAGTCACCGAGGAAGAATATCTCGAAGTCTGCCGGATGGGCGGACTGGACAATCCGCCGCGTTGAAGACTGATCCAGAAGCCCTCATCCGCGCCAATACCAGCCTGATGCCGCCGCCGCATGTGCCGGAGATTTCGCTCTATCTGGCAAGCGAGGCGCATGAGCTCTGGCTGAAGACGGAGGAGGAACTGGAAGCGATCGGCCTGCCGCCGCCCTTCTGGGCTTTTGCCTGGGCGGGCGGCCAGGGACTGGCGCGCTACGTTCTCGATCATCCGGAAGCGGTGCGCGGCAAGCGGGTGCTTGATTTCGCCAGCGGTTCCGGCCTTGTCGGCATTGCGGCCGTGATGGCCGGTGCCCGGGAGGTCATGGCTAGCGATATCGATCCCTGGGCGGAGGCGGCAGTCCGGCTGAATGCCGAGGCCAATCACGTTTCACTCGGATTTACCGGCGCCGATCTGATCGGGGAGGCCGTCGATGCGGATATCGTGCTTGCCGGCGACGTCTTCTACGACCGCGCTTTCGCCGATGCGCTCGTTCCCTGGCTTGCGAAGCTGGCAGCTGATGGCAAATGGGTGCTGGTCGGAGACCCCGGACGCAGTTACCTGCCGCGGGATCGGCTGGAATTCTGCGCGGTTTATGATGTGCCGGTAACGCGGGCGCTGGAGGACAGCGAAATCAAGAAGACGACGGTGTGGCGCTTCGCTTCCTAGATCAAAAATGAGAGCCTGATGTCCCAGGCCATTCAGGGGGAACTAAAGCGGCCGTCGCTTCGCCGCCCGCTGCTCAAGCGACTGCTCAAGCCGACCCTCGATATCCAAAATGTTCCCGACGAACTTAACCTGACATCACCGAGCTGGCTTATGACGGGATAGCGTGCATATTCACACGGGCTATCCGCAGAGCGTTGATCAACGGGGGAACTTATGACGATCTACGACGAGCTTCGCAAAGCGCCGTTCAACCTCGACGACGCTGCGATATCCTGGATCCGCGACGTCTATGCCTCGCTCGATCTCGATGACAAGATCGGCCAACTCTTCACCTTGATCATGATCGGGACGGATGAGGAGGATTTCAAACGCATTGCTTCACTAAGGCCGGGCGGCGTAACCCGCTTCTTCACGGCCGACCTCGAGTTCGAGCGACGGGTCATCTCTGACCTCGTGGCCAAGAGCAAAGTCCCGCCCATCATCAGCGCAGACCTCGAAGGCAGCCGTCATTCCTTCGCTTTCGGCACTCCGGTGCTGGGCCAACTCGGCCTTGCCGCCGTCGACGACGTTCAGGCGACCGAGAAAAGTTCAGAAATCTTGGCACGCGAGGGCCGCGCGATGGGGGTGCGCTGGTCCTTCACGCCAGTCATCGACATAAATACCGCGTTCCGATCACCGATTGTCGGTACACGGTCATACGGCTCCGATGTCAACAAGATTGAGCGGCACGCGGTTGCCCATGTTCGCGGTCTCCAACGAAATGGCGTTGCGGCCACCGCAAAGCACTGGCCGGGCGAGGGATATGACGACCGCGATCAGCACCTCGTTACGACGACCAATCCGCTTTCCATGGAGGAGTGGAAGGAAACCTTCGGTCGGCTCTATAGAACGCTGATCGCCGAGGGCGTGTTGGCAATCATGAGCGGGCACATTTCCCTTCCGGCCTACATTCGATCGAAGATGCCAGATGCCGGGCTTGAGGCTTTCCGACCGGCCTCGGTTTCCCGGTTGCTGAACGTTGATCTTCTCCGAGACGAACTCGGCTTCAATGGTATCATCGTCTCTGACGCGACACCCATGGGAGGGCTGTCCGCCTGGGGCCACCACCTCGATACGCTGCCTGATATCATCGCAAATGGCTGCGACATGATCCTCTTCAGCGATGAACCTGAGGAGGATATGGCGGCGGTCAAGGCTGCCGTCGAAGATGGGAAAATTACTCCGGAACGACTTGAGGAAGCGGTTCTTCGCGTGCTGGCGCTCAAGGCGCATCTCAAACTTTTTCAACCGTCAGATGTCCTCCCCGATGCGGCGGAAGCGCGCCACCTGCTTGCGCATCCAGACAATGTCGCTGCATCAAGGGAATACATCGGCCGCTCGCCTACGCTTGTGAAGGACGTCAATGGCATCTTTCCGCTCGATCCGGCGAAGACAAAGCGCGTGCTGCTGGTCGACGGCGGCATCATTCATCCGCTCATGCCGCAGCCACTGGAATTCTTGCTACCCGCGCTGTTGCGGAAGGAAGGTTTCGAAGTCACGATCGACCGACCGGACATCGTGCCGACCCCCGACGACTTCGACCTCGTCCTCTACGCGCTAGGCGACGAGTCGCTGCTCGTACGAGGCCGGATATTCGTCGACTGGCATAGGATGGGTGGTGGGGGCCTTTTCAAGGCCATGTACCGACCCTGGAYGAATATTCCCTCCGCAATGATCTCATTTGGGCATCCCTATCACCTTTACGATGCGCCGCGCGTACCGGCCTATATCAATGCGTACTCCACCATGGACAGCGTACAGGAAGCCGTCGTTGATTGTATGCTCGGTCGCAAGCCCTTCCTCGGCATCAACCCGGTAGACCCTTTCTGTGGCCTTGAAGATGCGCGCTATTGAAGTCGTGGGGAGCAGAGGCTGCCGACCTATTGGAACGGGGCAACAGGCGCGTTCCGATCATTCCGCATCCGTAGAAATGACGCCGCCTCGACGGGAATAGAACCGTCGGCACAGCACCGTCTTACCTGCTCGACAGGGGTATCACAGCGTCATTGCGCATCACCACCTCGATATGGGCGCAGAATGCTGAGAGACGGACGAGGAGGAATGGGCGGCGAAGCCATGAGCCTCTGTAGAAGAGACATCTTGCGCGTTTTTGGCTGCTTCTGCGACGGAGGCARTTCTTGCGCCGCTCTTTTCGCAAGTTCGAAGTCAAAGTCAAAAGACATTTCGGGCCTCGTCCACCATTTGGAAATCTTGAAGAAAATCTCGAAGACTAGAATGCAGGAAACGTGCCAACCGCCGCGTTGGGCGGTGCTGGCACGCCGGCGTCAACCCTGTCGCCTCGGCTATTGCGCCTAGAGCATGATGCCGAAAAGTGTGAGCGGTTTTCGGGCGACATCATGCTCTAACTATTTAATTTAGAACAGGATTCAGATTTTAGGCCGACCCGACCTAAAATCATCATGCTTTAGGATACGGCCTCAAATCGAATGGATTGCGCGCCTTCCCACAGCGTGAGGCGCCCTATTTCGGCGAGTTGGTCGAGATTGGATGTGATTGTGATGAAATGATTGCCAGCCAGTTGGCCCATTTTCGATGAAAAATCGACGCCTCCGTAGGCAAGCAGGATTTCCGTTTCGCTAATGCCTCCCGGGCAAAGGATGATATGACCGGGGGCCGGATGGCTTGTATGGTTCTCATAACCGACGCCGAAATCATGGTCGCCAAGCGGGATCCAAACGCCCTCGCCAGACCAGCGAACGTGCACGATTTTACCATCGAACGGCATCTGCTTGATGAATGCTTCACAGGTTTTGGGCGCTTTGGCAGTTTCCAGGACAGCGTCGAAGATGAATGGCCCTGCTGTAATTTTCAGTTTCATGATGTCGCTCTTGTTAGATTTGACTGCTTGTTGATTTGTTTCGCCGCGGCTTTCCGATATTGCCCGTGGCCCTTGGTACCCACCAGGACGCCGTTTTCGACGACAGGCTTTCCGGCGACAATTGTCGTTATCGGCCAGCCGGTGATCTCGATCCCCTCGTAGGGCGAATAGTCTGCGCCATCATGCAGTTCCGCATGACGGATGGTCCGTTCGACATGGCTGTCGATGCCGCCTGGAAGGACATATTTGCCCGAGGCGTCGATCGTGCGCGCAGCACCAGACAGGCTCTGCCCGATCTGGACAATCTTGCCGTCTTTAATGCCGATATCCGCCTGGAAAACATCCGCAGCAGTCGCCACCGTGCCGTTCTGGATGATGAGATCGTAGTCGCTCACAAGCCTAACCTTCAGTGTTGCAGGATTTTGCCAAGGAAAGCTTCGGTTCGTGGGTTGTGTTTTCCCGCGAAAAACTCCTCGCTCGGACGATCCTCGACGATCTCGCCCTGATCGATGAAAATCACACGTGTCGCCACCCGGCGGGCAAATCCCATCTCATGGGTGACGACCATCATCGTCATGCCGTCCTTTGCCAGTCCGGTCATGACGTCGAGCACTTCGGAAATCATCTCTGGATCAAGCGCGGATGTCGGCTCGTCGAAGAGCATGGCGAGCGGATCCATCGCGAGCGCCCGCGCGATCGCCACGCGCTGCTGCTGCCCGCCGGAGAGTTGGCTTGGATATTTTTTCGCGTGGTCCGTCAGTCCGACGCGATCAAGAAGCGCCATGGCCTTGGCGTGGGCTGCCGTTTCGCTGCGGCCAATGACAATCTTCTGCGCCAGCATGATATTGTCGATGATCGTCAGATGTGGAAACAATTCGAAGTTCTGGAAGACCATCCCTACCCGTGTGCGAAGGTTTGGCAGGTCGGTCTTCGGGTCGCCGACTTCGATACCATGCACCCGGATCGAACCTTCCTGAAACTGCTCGAGCCCGTTGACGCATTTGATCAACGTCGATTTGCCCGACCCCGAGGGACCGCAGACAACCACGACCTCACCGCGCTCGACGTTCACCGAGCAGTTCTTAAGGACAGCGAACTGACCGTAATATTTGGTAACGTCAGTGATCTCAATCATGCCCGGCCTTTCTGGAAACGCGCGATAGAAAAGGGTTGCAAGGCTCTATCGGTCTCGCGACCGAGAATGAGCCGGGATGTTAACTGGCCGACGATCGGGCCGAGCGTATAGCCGTTTGAAGTGACGGCGTTGAAGAACCCGGGCATTGACGGATGTTCGCCGAGGATCGGCGCACCGTCGATGTTGATGTTCATCGCTGCCCAGCTTCGGATGACGTGAAGTTTGCGCAGAGCGGGAACGACGTGCTGGGCAACCCAAAGGTTTCCCTCAAGGCTCGACAGTAGCGGGCGTGGATGTTGATGGATGGGATCGAGGCCTGCCGTCCAGCCGCCGCCGATGATGAAGTTCCCGTTTGCCGCCTGCTTGAGTGTCAAATGGCGGTCGGCATGGGCGACGAGACACGAGATCAAAGGTGCTGCGGCCTCGGTAACCACCATCTGCAGTGGAGCACCGAATACCGGCACATGGACACCGAGCATCGCGCCGATCCTTGAAGCGAAGGCTCCGGCTGCATTTACGATCCGTTTTGCCCGCAACATGCCCCTCGATGTCTTGACCTCAAACCCGTCGTCCGAGGTCGTTATTCCGGTGACCTCGCAATTTTCGAAGACTTGAGCGCCGTCTCGCCGTGCCGCCTCCAATATATATTGCGTAGCGACGAGAGGATTGATCTTGCCCTCCTGGGAGCAGTAGGCAGCACCGACGAAGTGAGAAGACAGAGCAGGCTCCAGGGAGCGCAGTTCCTCTTGCCCGATCAAGCGGCAATCGATCCCGGCCGCGCACTCCACCCCGACCTTTTCCGCCAGAAAACGCATGTGGTCATCGGATTCGGCCACCATGAGGCCGCCTGTGACCTTCATCTCGAAATCCTGCCCGAGCTCGCTTTGCAGCGCGGCCCAAAGAGCGATTGAATCGCGCTGGAGGGGAAGTGTTTGTGCGGCCGCTCCGCCGCCACCTTCGGCACGGGCACCGTGGTCGAAGGAAAGCAACTGGGCATGAAGGCTTCCTGCATTCCCTCCGGACGCCAGCGAGTTCGCAAAAGCGCGCTCCACCACCACAACGTCCTCGCCTTCCCGGGCAAGGAAGAGCGCCGTCGAAAGGCCTGCAATGCCGGCGCCGATTACCAGCGTGGACGTTTCCGCCACAGGCAAAGGTTGAGGATTCGCCAATGGGGGCTTTTCCGGCAAAAGTGCGCGCTTGTGGCCGCCCCATTCCGGCTTTTCGACCGCAACCGCCGCCAGCGGAATAGGTCGAAGTGGCATTTGCGGAGCCAGAAAACCGCTTGTTTCGCCCGTGAGGTGCCGTTCTTTCGCGACGTCAGCGATCGCTTTGCCGCAGTAGCGGCTCTGACACCGGCCCATGCCTGCACGCGACAGGCGCTTCAATGTCGAAACGTCCTGCTCACTATCTGCGCTGAGCGTCCTCAAGACACCGTAAGTCACCCCTTCGCAACGGCAGATCAATGCATCATCTGGCGGAATTGCCGTCTTTGTCTTTGCATCGTCCTTCGGCGCAAAGACCTGCCAAAGGGCCTCTTGAAAGCGTCTATGGCGGGCAAGCCTTTTCACTGCGCTTTCGTCGRTTTGGACAAGGAGGCCCAGTTTTCGAGCAATCGCGGAGGCGGCGATCTGCCCTTCTGCCATCGCAACATGCGCGCCGCCGAAACGCGCCGCTTCACCGACAATATGCACGTTTGCAAGCGTTGTCTGGCCGTCGAGACCTCGCACTGCCCGCAGATCGCCGCCGACGACCTCATGGCCGCAGCCGAGTAGCCGGGACAGCTCATTGGAGGATGTGAAATTGCCGCCGATAAGGACGGTGTCAGCATCGAGATTGGTCTCGCCGCCTGGTCCGGCGAACGTGACGCTCTCCACACGTTGCGAACCGTTGATCGCGGTGAGCACGCTACTCCAGCCTATCTTGACGCCCGTGGACCTAAGCGACGATATCTGGCGCAATCCGTGGCGGGCGAGGGCGGGATCCGTTGTCAGAAGGCCGAGGGCTGCCACCGGCCGAGACCACGGTGGCGGCGCTGCTTCCAGCAAAGCGACTATGGAGGCTCCTGCCTTTCGAAGTTCGTTTGCGACCTGCATATTCAAAGGACCGTTTCCGGCAATAACGACCCGTCGGCCGGGCACAGTTCCGTAGCTTCTCAGCAACGTCTGGGCGGCCCCTGTTGTCATCGCACCAGGAAGTGTCCAACCCCTCACTGGCGTTGGGCGTTCGTAGGCCCCCGTCGCGATGATGAGTATTTTCGGCTTGCAGTAAAACGCATGGCCGGAGCCATAGCAGGCGATGATAAGCGAACCGTCGTCGTCACGTGCGGCACCCCACACCACCGTAGCGCTTAGAAATGTCACGCCATGGTCGCGCACTTGCCCTATAAGCGCTGCGCCGGATAAAGCCTGCTCGTCGCCACTCACTCGCTCAGTGGCGCTCCGTGTCGAGGGTTGTTTGAAATACTGTCCGCCGGCGGACGGCCGTTCATCAATGACAGTCACCTTGGCGCCGGCCGCAGCAAGAACCTCAGCTGCGGCAAGCCCTGCAGGCCCCGCTCCGACGATGAGAACGTCCATCGTCCTTGTCGTCAAGGACTGCGGCACACCGCAGAGATCGGCAATCTGACCAGTGGCAAGGTCGGGCCGCGCAGCAGGACGCAGAACCTGCATGTCATCGTCGACAATGGTCATGCAGGCCCGCTGGCTGGCTTTTCCGTCGATCGTCACGAGGCAATCGTGACAGACGCCCATTCCGCAGAAGAGGCCACGGCCGTCGCCTTTGATGCCTCGGGAAAATTCATGCCGCCCCGTCGCCTCGATGGCGGCGGCGACAGACATGCCCTTTTCGGCAAATATCTGCAGACCGTCGACCGAGAGCCTGACCCGTGCATCGTCGGGCCTCAAGCTCTGGTTTATGGAAGCGACGGGCATCATGGAATTCCTCAGACGCTGAACGTCAGACCGAAATCGGCCACCAGCCTCTTCATGGCGGCATCCTGCGCGGGCGGCAACGGTAGGCGCGGCGGACGCGGCAGGCCTGCGCCAAATCCCATGTGGGTCAGCAGGGACTTCGTTCCTGCGACATAGGCCTGGCCCCCGACCGCCTGAATGACAGGCAGCCATTTGAGGTAAAGCTCTCTTGCCTCATCGAACTTTTTCTCATTTGCGACAAGTTCGAAGATCCGCGCCATCGGTCCTGGCGCAACATTTGAAGCCACTGCCACCCAGCCCTGCGCACCCATAACGAAAGACTCGAACCCGAGTATGCCCCCGAACACAGTCATATCGTCGCCGGCCAGCCGGATGATATCGCGCACGCGCGTCACTTCGAGGGTGGACTCCTTGATATAGTCGCAGCCATCGATTTCGGCGATCCGCTTGACCAACTCCGGCTTCAGATCGACGTTTGCGGTCGCGGGATTGTTGTAGACCATAATCGGGATGGCCACGGCAGACGCAATGCTCTTGTAGTGGTGAACGAGTTCGTCATCCGTTGGGGTGGAATAGAACGGCGGAATAATCATGACGCCCTCAGCTCCCATTGCCTCGGCCTTGACGCTAAGGCGAATGGATTCCCGCGTATCTTCCGCTCCCGTGCCGATCAGAACAGGCACCCGTCCCGCGACAGTTTCGATGACGGTCCTCGCCACACCATCGCGCTCTTCCTCGCTGAGCGACAGAAACTCACCTGTCGATCCAAGAGGGATCAGGCCATGGATACCTTCTTTAACCTGCCAGTCGGTAAAGGCAGCCAGCCCCTTCAGATCGACCGCGCCGCTGGGATCCAACGGAGTAATCATCACGGTGTAGACACCGCGGAACGTCTTCTGCATTTGAAAATCCTGGTTCTAGCGCTTCTCGTTAATGGAAAGCCGCGATCCGGCTTGACCGAGACGCTTTTCGATATGGCTCTGGAAGAAGTCCCAGAGTGTTGTGAGGAGGAGGTAATAAATCGCCGCGACCGCAAACAGTTCGAGCACCATGAACCGCTCCTGGATGAGAACCTGAGTCCGGCGAAGGAGTTCTTCGACCGAGATCACAGAAGTGACGGAGGTCGTTTTCAAGAGACCGTTCACCGAATTGCCGAGAGGCGGAACGATAACTTTAAAAGCTTGCGGCATGACGATGTAGCGCATGATCTGACGCTCGGTCATGCCGAGTGCGCGCGCTGCCCTGGTCTGGCCTTCCGGCACGGCTTCGATACCGGCACGAATGATCTCCGCGAGATACGCCGCCTCGTTGAGAGCCAATCCGAGCAACGCCGCCTCTATGACGGTGAACTTGATGCCGAACAGCGGAAGCGCCGTGTAGATTGCAATCAACTGTACAAGAAGCGGCGTGCCGCGAAAAAGCCAGATATACGCCTTGGCAATGTAGTATGGCACCCGCCGCGACGATCGCCGCATTAATGCAAGGGCGAAGCCGAGGATAAGCCCCGCAATCAACGAGACGACGGTGAGCCAAACGGTCGTGAACACCCCGCCAAGTATAAAGGGGTTGAACAGATAACCGAAGAAGCCGGACCAGTTCCAAAGCGACATGACAACGACTTTCTGCAAGAGGTTTGGCGCGACGTGGTCGCGCCCCGCCTCATCTCTAAACGATCCTTGAAATCAGTTCAGCGGCCGGGGCCTTTAACCGAATAGTCACCCGCGACCATCGGCAGGCCGTATTTGTCAAAGAGCGCCTTTAAAGATCCATCCGCCTTCATGTCTTTCAACGTCGCAGACACGGCATCGGCCAAAGCCGGGCTTTTGAATGCGACAGAAACCGGGGCTGGGTAGAGGCCGCTGATTGCCCGTTTGAAGTCCCCGCGAGAATCGTACTCCTTGGCGACGGCGTCGATCGACACGACACCCTGCACCTGGCCTGCCCGCAGAGCCTGGTAGGCCAGGGCGAAATTATCGAACGTCTGGATGGTCAAGCCTTCTTTGCCCGCGTCACGCAGTTCCTTGTCGAGAAGGCGTGTCTTCGTTTCCTCGAAACCACCGATTTCGACACCGATCGTCATGCCGGCAAGATCATCTTTTGCGGCGACGTTTTTCTTCGAATCTGGTGCCACGGAGACGCTGATGGCCTGATCTTCATAGGGGATCATCTGCATGATCTTGGCGCGTTCTTCGGTGAAGAAAATGCCCGTATTGATCATGTCCCAGCGGCCAGCCTGCAGGCCCGGAACCATCGCCGAGAATTCGATGCGGACATATTCGGGCTCAAGGCAAAGGCGCTTGGCGATCTCTTTGCCGAGGTCGATGCGCATGCCCTTCAGATCACCCGTGGAGTCGATGAACTGGAGCGGAGGAAGCGTTGGATTGGTCGACATGACGAGCGTGCCGGGCTTGATCAACTCGCCTGCCGCCACTTTGGGTTCGCAGGATTGAGCGAAGGCAAAAGACGCTGTGACCGACAGGAAGGACGCGGCAAGAACGCTGCGAGAGAAGTGTGAACGGAGCATGGAGAGCCTCTGGGAGTTCGGTTCTTTATCGTTGGATCCCGACCGTGCATTCAAGTGGGATCCCATTTTTATACAAAAGTTCACCGTAGATGCAAGTGCATTCTCAACTCATCGATTCAGTAGTTCGCAAGGACGCCCTGACGGACGACTTCGAGATGATCGGTCATGGCTCGGCGAGCCGCCTCGGCATCGTTGGAGGCCAAGGCAAGCAGGATTGCTCGATGTTCCCGCACGCCCGGCTTCGCACGCACCACAGGCAGCTGCCGCTCGAAGATCGTTGTGTAGCGCCGCATCTCCCCGATCGTGGTTGCCATAAAGGGGTTGCGGCTTTCGCTTGCGATATAGTTGTGAAGCGCATCGTCAAACGCCCAGACCATCTCAGGGTCAGGTTCGGGGTCGGCCTCGATCTCGTCCAGCATCCTTGTCAAAGGGTCCAGTTCAAGTCGCGAAACATGGGGGCTGGCGAGCGCAGCCGCAGTTGGTTCGAGCAGCATCCTCATGGTGAGACTGTCAAGGTAATCCTTGAGACTGATGACCCTGACTGAGAGAACGCCTTTTTCGTTTCTGACAAGTAGTCCCTCTCCTTCGAGACGTCCCAGCGCGTGGCGCATGGGAGAACGCGAAACAGCATGTTTCGTCGCCAGGCGGCGTTGCTGGACGACCGATCCCCCCGCGAGCCTGGCTGATAGAATATCGGCCAGCAGGGAACGGTAGGTTTCGTCAGCAAGGCTGGAGTCGCCAACTTCATTCAGACCATCGTCCATCTGCACTCGTTCCAGTCCTTTTCCAAATCGGCTATCATATGTAACAAGTGATCGCGTAAGGAAAGCGCGGTGCCGCGTCGAGCGGCCAACGCCCTAAAGAACAAGGAAATAGCAAACGGTGACAGACGCCTTAGCGGCCCCGGGTCGGAAAATTGCGGAGAAAGGGCAGCATAATCTTGCATCGCTGACCTACAAGGCCGTGTCCGACATGATCCGGCACCGCCGGCTGAAAGGCGGGCATGTCATCGTTGAGGCAAGGCTTGCCGAGACACTCGGGATTTCGAGGACACCGCTGCGCGAAGCGCTGCAGAGATTAGAAGGCGAAGGCCTGGTTCGCAAGGGCGATGGCCGAAACTACGTCGTGCGACAGGTGGATGTCGGCGAGTATCTTCAAAGCTTGAAACTGAGGTTGTTGATCGAACCTGAAGCAGCGGTACTGTCGATCAACGCCATTCCGCGACGTCTTTTGATGAGCGTCCGGCAGGAAATCCACGACCTATTGGGCGCGACGGCGTATCACACAGACGCGCATTGGTTCTCGGACGACAATCTCCATAATATGATTATCGATCATTGCGGCAACGCGGTCATGGCAAAGGTACTGCGGGAGCTTCGGGCGACCACGCGTCTCTTCGAAATCGACCGCCTGAAAGATCGCCTGAAGCCGGACTCCACGGAACACCTCGTTATCATCGAGGCGATCGACCGGGGCGACGTCGAGGAAACGCGCCGAGCTGTCGCCCAACACATCGAGAGCCTAATGGCATTTACGCGAATGCATCTACAAGTCGCTGACCTTTAGCGCGATCAAGTGGAGGGTTCTTGGTTGCTGTTTCAGACTGCGTAGATGCCGAACTCCCTGTTAATGCCTCAAAAGGGTGCTGATCAGCTGATTCCGCGAACTGCCAGAACGGCTTCCGCAAAGGTGTCGATCTGGCTGGCCTGCAGCCCGGCGACATTGATGCGTCCGTCCTCGACGATATAGACGGCGTGACGCTCGCGCAACATCACAGCTTCCCTGGGTGTCAGACCGATCAGCGAAAACATGCCTTTGTTCTTGGCGAGGAAATCGTAGTCGCTGCCATTGGTGAAACGCCGGAACGAGGCAGCAAGCCCCTGGCGCAGCGACAGAATGTTGGAGCGCATACCGTCCAGTTCGGCGCGCCAGTCGGCCGCGAGTGCCGGGTCTTCCAGGACGGTGCGAACGATAGCCGAGCCGTGATCCGGCGGCATCGAATAGACGACACGGGCTCGCACCGTGAGTTGCGCCTTGGTTGCATCCGCCCGATCCGCGTTGGCGGCGAGAATGAATGCGGCACCTGTGCGCTCGCGATAGATTCCGAAATTCTTCGAGCATGACGAGGAGACGAG
Organism: Rhizobium sp. 01N447_2; assembly: GCF_056399245.1. Taxonomy (NCBI): domain Bacteria; kingdom Pseudomonadati; phylum Pseudomonadota; class Alphaproteobacteria; order Hyphomicrobiales; family Rhizobiaceae; genus Rhizobium; species Rhizobium sp. 01N447_2. Next base: position 101,437 of record NZ_JBFTQY010000004.1, on the reverse strand, counting down.
CATTTCCGGAACCATGCCGGCGAGCAGCCGTACCACGAAGGCATCGTCCTCGAGACCCTCGCCAAACCCCTGATAAGCGATATCGACCAGGGGAACGAGCCCGCGCTCGGCGATGATCTTCGCCAGCGCCTGCCATTGCGAACGGCTCGGGTCGGCGCCCGTCGGATTGTGGCAGCAGCCGTGCAGCAACACGATGTCGCCCCGCTCCGACCGTGAGAAATGATCGAGCAGGGCGTCGAAATCCACCTCGCCTGTTCGGCTATCGAGGTACGGGTAAGTGACGACCCGAAGCCGGTTGTCTTCGAGGATCGACACATGGTTCACCCAGGTCGGGTCGGGCACATGGACCGCGGCACCCGGGCGCGCCAGGGAGATCAGGCCGGCGAGCACCGTCAAGGCGCCTGCTCCGCCCGGCGTCTGGATGCCGCGAATTCGCTCCCACGGCGCCGCCTCGCCGAAGACAAGCCTGCCGATGAGATCGCAAAAAACAGGATCTCCGGCCGGGCCGACATAGGCTTTGGTCGTCTGCGCGGTATGAATTCGCTTTTCTGCCTCCCTCACCGCCCGCGGGATCGGCGTCGTACCGGAGGCGTCCCGGTAGACTCCGACGCCGAGATCGATCTTGTTCGAACGACTATCCTGCCGGAAAATCGGCATCAACGACAGGATCTTGTCGGCTGGCGGCATTATCAGATCATCGAACATCGTTCTCTCCGGTCAGGGGAATTGCAGGCGGTGATGAAACGCCGGCGCTTCATGATGCGGCCGCAGCCCAAATCGGCCGCCCACCTATTTCAGCGCGCCGATCTTGTTCTCGATGGCCTCGAGAAATGCGCCGGACCGCACGATCTCGAGAGCCGGTGTGGTCTGCTTGGGCATGTAGCTGTCCTCCTGCTGGAACGGGATCGCGTCGCGAAGCGTGTCATAGAGCGCCTGGCTGCCGGTTCCGAGCTTGTAGCCGCCGAGTGCCTCTTCAGTCAGGAAGATGGCGCGGGCCGCAAGCAGGCATTCAACACCAAGGATCTTCGGCATGTTGTCGACCACCTGACGCGTCTTGCGGCATGCCCATGTCGCCATCGAAACATGGTCTTCCTGGCTGCTCTTGGTCGGGATGGTATCGGCAACGGCGGGGAAAGCCAGCGTCTTGTTTTCCGATGCGACGGACGCCGCGGCCGTCGAGATGATGCCATAGCCGTAATTCAGGCCGATCGGCTTGCCGGCAAGGTTCGGCGGCAGGCCGTAGTTCAATGTCGTGTCGCAGAGCGAGAACAGGCGGCGCTCGGAAATATTGCCGATTTCCACCAAAGCGATCGTCAGCAAGTCCATGGCAAAAGCGATGGGTTCGCAATGAAAGTTGCCGCCGGACAGGAATTCCAGCGCGCCGAGCTCGTTCCAGAAGACGAGCGGATTATCGGTCGCGGCGTTGAGCTCGCGCGTGATCAACTCCTTGGCGTGTTCCAACTGGTCGCGGCAGCTTCCATGCACCTGCGGCAGGCAACGGAAGGAATACTGATCCTGGATTCGGGCGGTGTGTTTCGGATGCAGAATATCGTCCTCGAGGCGTACCGCACGTGCTGCCTCGGTCGTGCGACGGCTGCCCTCGATAATGCGACGGATATTTTCCGCAGTCGCGATCTGCCCGGGCTGCTTGCGCACGAGATGTATGCGGGGATCGAATGCCGCCTGCTCGCCGCGGATCGCCTCCAGACTGAGCGCGCCGGCCGCATCGGCAGTCTTCATCAGCATCTCGGCGTCGTGGAGGTTGAGAACCGCCATGGCCGCGCAGAGGCTGTTGCCATTGATGAGGGCAAGGCAGTCCTTCGCCTTGAGATCGAAAGCAATCGGGGAGATGCCGGCTTTTTCCAGAGCCTGCGGCGCTGGCATGCGTTCGCCCTGGTAATAGGCTTCCGCCTCCTCATAGCCGATCAACACCGAAACCATGTGCGCCAGCGGCGCCAGATCGCCGGACGCGCCGACCGACCCCTGGATCGGCACCACAGGGTGAACGCCGCAGTTCAACATCTCAACGAGACGATCAACCACCTCGATCCGCAGGCCGGAAACTCCGAGGCAGAAGGCGTTGATACGGACGGCCATCATGGCGCGGACGATTTCTTCCGATGCCGGCTCTCCGATGCCGGAGCAATGAGAGAGCACGATATTGCGCTGGAAGCGGTCGTTATCGGCCTGGTTGATGGCATAATCCTTGAGCTTGCCGACGCCGGTGTTGAAGCCGTAGGTTGGCGGCGCATTTTCGGTCAGCCAGTTTTCCTCGATATAGTTTCTCACCTTGATGATTTCGGCGCGCGCTGCATCGGCGAGCGCTACCTTGGCGCCCTGGCGCGCGATGCGAACGGTATCTTTGATCGTCAGGCTGTCACCGTCTAAAATTATGGCGTTCATCTCGATGTCCTTGAAGCTCGATAGGTGTGAGAAAATAAGTGCCGAAATCGAACACGTCGCGCGCCGGGAGCGCAGCCTGTCTCCATCGCAGCGATAATGCCACCAGTGACGGCGACGTAGTTTTCCGCGACACCTTCTTCCGTGACGATGGTTCCTGTCATGACGGCGTCGAAATCGCTCATGATGTCTTCAGATCCTCAGTGCGCGTGATGGGGAAAGCCGTGGCACACGGCTTTGGTGGCGTCTCGAAGCCGCCCGATCAACGCCCCTGCCTTGGGTTCCGGCATGGAAATCGTTTCGAGATAACGGGCTGCCAGCCCGCCCGGCCCTTCGAGCGGGAGAAAGTCGTCGGCCAGACGCCGGACCTGCAACCGTTCCGCCTCCAGCTCCGCTGCCTTGATCTTCTCGTAAAATTCAATCTCTGCCGTGTTCCTGCGGCCTTGACGCAGGGTTAGCCGAAGGTGTCGCAACGGCAGGACGAAAAGCGAGCGCCATTCGCCGGCACGTTCCAGAAGCCGCTGCATCTCGCCGTCATCCGCGCCGTGTCCGTCACTATCCGCAAGAGCGAAGAACAGCAGAGACGGCACATCCACCGCATGACGTGTCTGGGCTTCGAGGCACCAGGACGCGATGCCGGGCTCGCCGTAGAGCCGGACCATGACATCGAACACATTGGCACAGAAAGCAGCGCGCCTCGCAGTTCCGGTATCCTGTTCTGAGCGCGCACTGCCGCTTGCCAGCGTTTTTTCTTCGAATGCGTCAGGGGCTTTTTCCATCACGCTTGCTCCGCCGTCTTCATTCCGGGTGCCGGTTCGTCGTGAGGGAAATGGCAGGCCGCGAACTGGCCGTAGGGCATCGCCGCAAGCTTCGGTTCCTGCGCCGCACAGACCGCCTGAGCGCGCGGGCAACGCCTGCGGAACCGGCATCCGGATGGCGGCGCGCTCCGCGACAAGGCCTGCGTCGGCGTTGCGCTCGGCACGATCTTCCGGCTGGCATCGGGAACCGGGACTGCTTCCAGCAGCATGCGGGTATAAGGATGCGCCGGACGCTGATAGATGGCGTCGCCGGTTCCGATCTCGACGATCTTGCCCATGTAGAGGACGGCGACCCTGTCGCTGACATTGCGCACGACGGCAAGATCGTGGGAAATGAAGATCAGCGCCAGGTTTCGATTCTGGCGGATATCCTGCAGAAGATTGATCACATGCGCTTGCACCGACACGTCGAGAGACGCAACCGGCTCATCGCAGACGATCAGCTCCGGCCCAACGGCTAGCGCCCGTGCGATCGCAATACGCTGGCACTGGCCACCGGAAAACTGATGCGGCCTGCGGCCCTCCACCATCGTCCGGCTCATGCCGACATCGTTGAGCGCACGATCGACCCTTTCCAGTCTTTCCGCTTTGCGGATGCCCTGGATCTCGAGGCCTTCTCCGACGATATCCTGCACCTTGCGGCGCGGATTGAAGGAGGAAATCGGATCCTGGAAGATCATCTGCAGTTTGCTTCGGATGGCGCGAAGATCGGAAGCAGACAGGTCGGCAAGATTCAGGCCGTCATATTCGACGTGGCCGTCGACACGCGTGTCCACCTTCGGCAGAAGCTTCAAAAGGGCAYGACCGATGGTCGTCTTGCCGCTGCCCGACTCTCCGACGAGACCGAGTGTTTCCCCAGGAGCCACGTCGAAGGAGACGCCGTCGACCGCAACAAAGATCTTGCCGCCGCGGCGATATCTGACCGAGAGATCGCGTACCTTCAAAAGCGCGTCGTCGCGCAGGAAAGCATCGAAGGCATGCGTTGCGGCACCTGTATCGACGGCCTGGCCGGAAGCCTCGTCATTCATGACGATGCCCTCCTTTCGACCGCAGTGTCGGCTGCATCGCCGGTTTGAACAGGCACATAGCAGGCGAAGCGATGCTTGCCATCCGCACTGGTGGTCATCGGCGGCATCGAAGCATGGCAGCGGGCCTCGGCGGCGGGGCAGCGCGGTGCGAACGGGCATCCGGGCGCGGGGTTGGCAAGATCGGGCGGACGGCCCGGAATCGTGTGCAGTTTCGTATGAGCCGGCTGGTCCATGCGCGGCATCGCCGAAAGCAGAGCCTCGGTATAGCGATGGCGCGGATGGGAAAAGACGGTGTCCGTCGGGCCGTATTCCACGACATGCCCGCCATAGAGCACGAGGATGTCGTCGGTGCGTCCGGCGACGATGCCCAGATTGTGCGTCACCAGGATCATCGACATCTGCCGCTGCTGCTGGATAAGCTGCAGCAGATCGAGAATTTCCTTCTGAACCGTCACGTCGAGCGCAGTCGTCGCCTCGTCGGCGATCAGCAGATCCGGCTGGCAGGCAAGTGCCGTGGCGAYCATGATCCTCTGCTTCATGCCGCCCGAAAACTGATGCGGATAATGTCCGTAACATTCCGCGGCATCGGGAATGCCGACGCTTGCCAGTAGTTCGATCGCGAGTGCCTTCGCCTGCGCTTTTCCAAGCCGCAGATGGAAGCGGCTCGCCTCTTCGATCTGCCGCCCCACCCGCACGAACGGATTGAGGGATGTCATCGGGTTCTGGAAAACCATCCCGAACTTGCGGCCGAGAAAGGCGCGGCGTTTCGCCTCGTTGAGCGTCGACAGATCGGTCCCGTCGGCGAGGATGCGGCCGCTGGTTTTCATGCCCTCCGGCGCAATCCCCATGATCGTCTTGACCAGCATGGATTTGCCCGCGCCGGATTCTCCGACGATGCCGAGCGTCGTACGCGGAGGGATGCTGAAGCTGACGTCATGCAGCACGCGGATGGGTCCGATCGGCGACCTGAAATAGCAGGAGAGATCGTGACAATCGAGGACCGGGGTGGTTTTCGCAGCCTCACTCATATCAGAGTTCCCTGCCGCGATGGTTCATGCGACGGGCCAGACAATCCCCGACCGTGTTGAGCGAGTAAACTGTTAGAACGATGGCGACGATCGGTCCGAAGATCAGCACTGGAAAGCGGCTGAGCAGGTCGGTCGAGCTGGCGATCATCCCGCCCCAGCTCGGCGCCGGCGCCGGAATGCCGTAACCGAGAAAGCTCAGCGATCCCTCTGTGATGATCAACCCCGCCATCAGCGGCGGAACGATGGCCGTYAGCGGCGGAACGAGATTGGGCAGGATCTCGCGCAGCAGAAGCCGCATGTCCGATGCGCCCATGGCGCGTGCCGCCAGCACGTAATCACGGTCGTTCTGGGCAATCACGCCGCCTTTGGCGATGCGTGCATACGTTCCGATGTCGAGCAGGCCAAGCGCCAGCATCATCGTGAAAACCGAATTTCCGGTCACCGATATCAGCGCCAGGATGACGAGGATCGGCGGAAGCGACGCCATGGAATTGGCATAGAGATCGACGATCCGCTCGACCGGGCCGCGATAGAAACCGGCCAGCATCCCGAGGATCATGCCGATCACCAGCGAGATCAGCGTCGCGACCGAGACGATGGCGAGCGTCGTTCGCGCACCGTAGAGCACCCGGGACAGGATGCTGCGCCCGAGCGCATCGGTTCCGAACAGGCCGTTCAGGCTCCATTCCGGACCCTGCGAGAAATCGCCATAAGGAAAGCTTGCTCGAACGAGACCCGGAATGAACTCCACGAAAACCGAGGAGATGATCAGGACCGTCAGGAACACGAAGGCGAACCATTCCATCGGATGGCCGCTCGGCATGCGGAAACGCGCGGTCTTCGGCATCGCGGCATTCAACGTCTCCGCCAATGCGACCGCTTCGCCGGGCACGAGGTCCGTTTGTGTTGGTTGGAGGCGGCTCATGACACGTCCACCCGCGGATCGATAAGCGCGTAACCGAGATCGACCAGGATGAAGATGACGACGAAGATCACCACCGTCAGCGACAGGATGGCCTGCATGACGGGCAGGTCGTGGCTGCTCACCGCATTGAGAACGGTCCAGCCGATGCCGGGCACCGCGAAATAGCTCTCGACGATGAAGGAACCGCCGAGCAGATAGGTCATCGACAGGCCCATCACCGTCAGCACCTGGGGAGAGGCCGGGCGCAGCACGTGGCGCATCAGGATATAGCGTGTCGGCAGGCCCTTGGCCTTGGCAACGAGGACATAGTCCTCCTGGAGGACCGCGACGAATTCGCTGCGGCTCACCCTGTAGAAATAGGCTGCCTGGTGCACGCTGAGGCACATCACCGGCAAGGCGACATAGTAGAGATTGCCGATCGGATCGTCGCTGAAGGTAACCCAGCCGGTCGCCRGCAGCCAGCGCAGCACGATTGCAAAGACGAAACCGAGCAGAACCACGATGACGAAGGTCGGGATCGACAGCATGACCGAGGAGACTGCACGCAGCACCGTATCGACGATGCCGCCCGGCCGGCTGGCGGTGTACATGGCGAGCGGCACGCCGATCAGCAGCGAGACGAACATGGCAAGCAACGCAATCTCAAACGTCACCGCCGCCCGGTCGACCAGGAGTTTTGCCACGGACTGCTGGCTGAACATGGTCTGCCCGAGATCTCCGTGAAGAAGCCGTCCGAGCCAGCCGAGATAACGTTCCCAGACCGGCAGATCGTAACCGTAACGGCTGTTCAGCGCATCGATCTGGGCCTGCGTCGCGTTCTCTCCGAGGATCAGCTGCGCCGCCGACCCCGGCATCAGGCTCGACAGCGCCGTCGCCGAGAACGTCACCAGCAGGAAGACCGGAATGCCGGCCAGAAGCCGGACGCCGACCGCTTTCAGATAGGAGAGCTTGGCAATTCGCAACGATCGGACTCCGATTGTCAGGTGGAACATCCGATGCCGGGCTGGACCGGCATCCGGATTTCGCAAAACGAGACGGCAGAGCGGCCGGTCTCCGGGATCAGAGCGCCTTCCATCTGTCCTCGGCATCGAGCCAGCCGCTGTCCCGCTCCAGCGAGGATTTCTGCTCGGCGGGCGTCATGCCGCCCATGCTGTGCTCATCCGCGTAGCGCGTGCTGCGGTCCTTGAAGACATGCCGACCGTAATCCATCATGCCATACATCGATCCCTTCTCGAGATAGTGCATGGTCACCAAGTTGAAGCCGAGCGCCTCGATTTCTTCAAGCCGCACGAAGGGCACGCCATTGACGGTCGCGACATCGCCGAACATCTTCCAGCCGGGCAATTCCTTGGCCACCTTCCGGCATTCCTCCAGCGTGCGCAGGCCATGCACATAGGTCATTTCAGCGCCGAGCGCTGCGGCGCGCACGCAGCGTTCGATAGCGTCGTCCAACCCTTTTTCGAGCTTGGATTCGGTGCGCGCTATCACCACGCAATCGCTGCCTTGACAGGCTTCGATCGAGGCCTTGATCTTGGCGAGCCAGAGCTCCTGCGAGACGACCTCATGCGGCACGTTGCCATCGACCTTGCCGGCAAGGGTCGCTGCCTCCATGGCGCGGCCGAACCGCGCATAGCCGCGTTCATTGGGCGTATCCTCGATCAGGATCGCGCCGGCGCCGGCCTTGGCGAGACGATAGCAGGTGCGGAAGGTCTGGACGACATCGCCGAAGCCGTCATCGGCATCGATAACCAGCGGCAAAGGCGAGTAGTCGGCGATGCGGTCGGTCGCATAGACCAGTTCCTCCTGATTGTGCAGGCCAAGATCCGGCACGCCGGACATGCTGAATCCCAGCGACGCGCCGCTGAGCAGGATCGCCTCGAAGCCGGCCATTTCCGCCGCCTTTGCGGAGTAGCAATCCCAGACGCAGGGCGTGAACACCTGCTTGCGGGAAACCAGATCCCGAAACTTCACCTTCTCGCGATTGCCGATCATCGTCATCCACCTTTTCCGATCGCCCCGCGTCGCAGGGCTCATTCTGTCGTCTTAACGTCTCTGGCGTGTACGGTCGTCCAGCCCATCGACCGATCCTGCCTTGCCCGCCCGGATCTTCCGGGCGAGCCTGCGCGTCATGATCTGGAACCTGCTATTTCTGGCAGGCATCCGTGCAGACGTAGAGGAACTGCTTTTGCAGGATGCCGCCGTTCGAAGGAACGACGCCGCCGGTATTGTTGCGCAGCAGCAGCGAGCGCGTCTGTTCCCCGAAGATGTAGAGCGGCATCTCGGTTGCAACGAGCTTCTGAACCTTGCCATAGGCGGCTTTGACAGCGGCAGGGTCGAGGGTGGAGCTGGCTTCCTTCAATGCAGCATCCATCTCGGCGCTCTTGTACTGTCCCCAGTTGAAAGCACCGCCGGAGCTCAGCAGGTTGGAAATGTTCGGCTCGGCACCGTTCGACACCAGCACCCCGCCTTCGACGCAGATGTCGAAGTCGAGCTGCGTCTTGCACCGCTGGATCAGCGAAGCCTGGTCGACCTCAACGATCTCAGCCGAGGCACCTTCATAGCCGGTCAGCACCTGCTGAATGTAGGCGGCAAGACGCTTCAGGTCCGAGTTGGTATAGGTGACGATCTTGATCGAAAATGGCTTGCCGTCCGCCTTCAGGGCGTCGAACAGTTCCTGCGCCTTCTTCGGATCATAGGCGGGAAGAGATGAAGCGCTATCGAAATACGGCGAATTCTCTCCAAAGTAATTGCTGGGTGCCTTGTAGCCGGGCATCTGCGTGAAGGCCTGCATCAGCCGCGCGCGGTCGATGGCGGAATAGAAGGCCTCGCGGGCGCGAACATCCGTGAAGATACCCTTGGCCTGGTTGAGATAGGCGCGGTTGATGCCGCGGATCGGGATCTCGCGGGTCGCAACCCCCGGCGCCGTTGCGTTCGAGCCGAACTGATAGGGATAACCGGCCATCATCGTTGCGCCGCCCTGCACGACGGTGGCGATGCGGCTGTTGGTTTCGGGAATGATCGCGAACTTGATCGTATCCAGATAAGGGCGCGGCTGATCCCAATAACCGGGATTGCGGGCCATGGTCATTGATATGCCCTGGTTCCACTCGGTCAGCGTAAAGGCGCCGGCGCCCACCGGCTTGATGTCGGTCTTTTCCTTGGCGACCTTCAATGCTGCCGGCGAGGCGATGAAGGGGCACAGCTCGGCGACCTGGGCTGCGAAATTGGCGTTCGGGGAGGACAGCTTGATCGTCAGGGTTTGCGGATCGACGACGGTGATTGCCTTGTTCCATGAGGATATGAACGGCTGCGCCGGTGAAAGCGTGGCCGGATCGGCGGCGCGGTCCCAATTATATTTGACGGCTTCCGCATCATAGGGCGTCCCGTCGGTGAACTTCATGTCCTTGCGAAGCTTCAAGGTCCAGGTCACGGCGTCTGTGCTGGTCAGGCTTTCAGCCATGCCGCCGGTCACGACGCCCTTGTCGTTGACGTAGACGATGAAGCCGTAGACGGCGTCGAGCACATCCATCGGACCGCCGGGATAGGTGCCGGCGGTGATCGCCGGATCCCAGCTCTTGATGTCCGAACCGTTGATAATGGTCATCGTGCCGCCGCTCACGGGTTTTTCCGTCTGCGCGCCCGCGTGAGACGCGGCAAGCATCACGGGTGCGGCCGCCATCAGCGACAACAGCAAGGCGGCGGCGCCGCGCATGAACAGGCTCTGCAGCCTTCTGGAACGATTGTCTGACAACATCACTCTATCTCCTTTTTTTGAGTTCCCCTGGGGGAGTGATTGTGCGTCGTTGTTGTGCATGCGGTTGACATGATGGCCCGGCAGCTTTCAGCGCTGCTCGTCATGGCTCAGTCGTTATGATCCTCCGTCCAGCGCCGGACCGTCGGATGATGAAGCCCGAATTGATCCAGCGCACGCCCCACGGTCTGGTCGACCATTTCGGCGATTGATTTCGGCAGGGTGTAAAAACTCGGCACCGGCGGCATGATGACGGCGCCGTTGCGTGTTGCCTGGTCCATCAGCGCGATATGGCCCGCATGCAACGGCGTTTCCCGCACCATCAGCACCAGCCGGCGGCGTTCCTTCAGGCAGACATCGGCGGCGCGCACGATCAGATCGTCCGCATAACAATGCGCGATCCCGCTCAGCGTCTTGATCGAGCATGGCGCAACCAGCATGCCGTCGCACCGGAAGGAGCCGGAGGCGATCGAGGCGCCGATATCCCCGTGGCTGTAGACCCGGTCGGCGAGGCCACGGATTTCGTCCGCGGTCTTTCCCGTCCCTTCGGCCAGTGCCGTGCGGATCGCCGCGGGCGATATGACGAGATGCGTCTCGACATCGTCGAAATCCCGCAGCATCTCCAGCGCACGCAGTCCGTAGATTGCACCGGAAGCCCCTGATATGCCGATGATCAATCGCCTCAAATCAGCATCTCCGGCTTGACGCGCAATAGCAGCTGGCGCATCCGTTCGTAGGAATCCGGCGGCGGAAGCGCCTTGTCGAACCCTTCCTTCCGATCGCCCGCCTTCATCGTGGCGTCGTAACCGACCTTGGCGATCACGCCGCCGTCCTCCTGAGGCTCGGACCGGTCTGCCGGAAGATCCGTGACGATGAGAATGTCGCGCGCCGCGCGCATGCGCGTCATCTTGGCCAATTCGACGGCATCGATATCCCAGGGGTCGACATCGCTATCGACGATGGTGACGTTCTTGACGATGCTGACCGCACCCCAGCAGATCGACATGATGCGGCGTGCCTGTCCCGGGCGGGGCGCATCGATCTGCACGACCACGTTGTTCCGTCCGCTGCCTGATGCGGTGACGGCAACCTCGCCGACATTGAGAACGGATCGCCGGATGACGGCCTTGAGGCCGGCAGCGATCGGCACTGCGCCGAGATAAAGGTGCTCCATATGGTAACCGGGCTCGATCACCTGCAACATCGCGTCGGAGCGGCAGGTCATGCATCCAAAGCTGGCGCGCATGCCGGAGCCGTAATCCTCGTACATGCCGTGATATTCCGAGACCAGTCCTTCGAGGATCGGCTCGTCGCTATGTATATGACCTTCGAGCACGATCTCCGCCTCTGCAGGCACGGCAAGATCGATCGACTTGCAGCGGACAAGCCGCACCGGCTCGCCGAGCAGCGATCCGGCGCAGTGCATTTCATCGTCACCAAGCCCCAGATAGAAGCAGGCGGCAAGCTGAATGGCTGGATGCGCGCCGAGGACGACGGCGAAGGGCAGCGGCTCGCCTTTGGCGCCCGCCTTGCGGGCCATGATGGCGAGATGATGGTTCGGTGCAATCCCGATCATCGCCTCGTTCGGACCAAGCACCTTGATGCGGGCATAGGACGCGTTGCCCAAGCCCGTTTCAGGGTCGCGCGCCACGATCAGACCCGCGGTAATGTAAGGACCGGTCTCCTTGGAAAAGAATGTCGGGACTGGAAGCCGGGTCAGGATGTCGTCCTGGAAGAGCTGTTGCTGTACCGGCGCATCGTCCACGAAGACAGGCGGCATGGGAGAGGCGATCGAGGACAGCAGCTTTTCCTGGATCTCGCTTTTCGCGACGTCAAGCGCCAGGGCGACACGATCGAGATCCGACAGGATGTTGCCGAAGATCGGCATGTCGTGACCCTTGATGCGGTCGAGCCGCACCGCCGCCTTTTCATCGACGATGGAAAGGATGGCCGACACGTCGTGGATCGGGTCGATCTCCTCCGAAATCACCAGCAGCTGACCGCGTCGGTCGAGTTCCTGAAGAATGCCTCGACAGGATTGATCGCTTTCGCTGCCGCGCATTGCGGCGCTGGCCGTCTTGGATGTCATGGCCGCGTCTTCAAGCGGATCAGGGCGATCATTCATCCGGCAATCCTGTGAAAGTCATTTTCGAGCTGTTTGATGCGGCAAGTATCAGCCGCAGGCCGGAGGCTGGGTAGCTCGAAAATCATGAATTGGAGGATAGGAAAATCAGAATGCTCCGCGCATGATCCCGATCCGACGCGACATGCGTTAGATCACGCCTGTTGGCCGAAGACGGCAACGAGTGACTGGATCATCGTCCGTTCCGCCTCGGACAGCGTCCTTTCGCCGGAGAAAATCACCGAGAGGTTTCCGGCGATGACGTCTTCCGTAATCGACGCCGCGGTGAGGCGTCCGCTGCCGATGTCCTGCTGGACCGAGGACACCGGCAGGACCGTGCAGACCGGCAAGCGGCGGACCATGGCGATGGCCAATGGCAGAGAACCGACGTCCATGATGGGCTCGACACGCAGATGCCGCGCGCTGGCGGCTGCCATGAACGCCTGATGGATACTGAGATGCTTGATTCCGAGAACCAGCGGAAATCCGCAAACTTCGGCCAGTGGAATTTCCGTTCGGCCGGCAAGGTTCAAGGCCGGATTGGCAACGACCGAGAGGCGCTCGCTCGGTCCGAGATGGATCCGGGTCATCTGCGTCTGGACGACGCCGACAATGGCCAGATTGAGCTCTCCCGCGCGCACCTGGTCGTGAAGCGCAGCGTTGGAACCTTCGACGATCCTCAGCCGGTATTCGGGATGGCCGAGGCGGGTTGCCGTCAGCGCCTGCGCCACCTTGTCCGTCATGACGCTATCATGCCCCGAACTCGGCAGCATGCCGATTGAGATGGTCGCTTGAGTGTGGGCGGCAATATCCTGACTGGCCTTTAGAAGGCTGTCGATGCGCTCTTCGATCTCCAAGGTGAACGGAAGCAATGCCTTGGCGGCCTTCGTGCTCTCGGCACCGTTGCGCCGCCGTTCGAACAGGGGTTGCCCGACAACCGCCTCGATCTTCTGAATCTGGGTCGAAACGGAGGGTTGGGTGACATGCGCCGCGCGCGCCGCCGCCGAAATGCCTCCGCTGAGATGCGCAAGGTTGAAGTAGTGCAATTGACGTGCCGTCAACTGCGGCCGGAAGACGATATTGGCCTCCGTTGCCTCCAGATTTTTCTTGAGGCTACAAAGCAGGGCGGACACGACCTCCTGGTCCGGCCCGTTTGCGCGCACGCCCAAGGTGCTCGACAACGGCGGATCGAGGGGCTCCAGATGCAGGCGCGCAAGTCCGAGCCGGTCGGCGACCATACTGCGGGGCATCAGGAACCGCATCTGCGGAAACTCGTTGAGCAGCCGATGAAGATCTGCCGGCTCCTCATCCATCAGGATCATGCGGTCGCGGATGCCATGCTCGTCCGCATATCGGGTGACGGCATCGCGAAGTGCCTGACGCATTTTCAAAACGACAAATTTCTGATTGGGGGAGCGAAGATCAACCGCGGCCTCCGCCGTTCCGACGGAAACCCAGACCTCATCGTAAAAGGGCGTCATCGCAGGCAGGTTCGCAGATGGCACGCCTGTGATATAGCCGACTTCGATTTCCATCGAACCCGCGTTGCCCGGGATTTCCGCAGCCTCCTCGTCAACAAGGGATTTTCCTCGCCCGTCTGCAAACATCACGTCGATCAGCAGGTCGGGCCGCTCGCGTTCCATATCTTCGACAGTACGTCCGATCGCCTTCGAAAACCGGCCGATGGAGAAACTGAGATCGAGACGAATATCGATGCGAAGGGGGGCCGTGTCCCCGTTCCGCATCCGACGCACGAACCTTTCGCGATGAAGGATGGCCGTTGCCTGCTGAAACAGCCAGAAGGCTGCCGGTAAAGGACTGAGGTGACCGCTTTTCCGAATGAAGAGCTTGAGTTGAAGTTCATTTTCCAAAGTACGCAGACTTGATGTCAGCGCCGAAGGAGCAATCCCAAGCTCGCGCGCGGTCTCCGCCAGCGTCGGGCTCTGACAGGCCAGCACGAAATGGGCCAGTTGCTGGATTTCGATGCGCGGCGGATTTGTAATCACTGCGGGTCTATATCGGATTTGCTCAAGGGGCTTACCCGACTATGGCACACAAAGCGTTATATCGCACGAATATCAGCGCCGGCCCATTGCTTCCCCTTCGTCCACCGAACCGACATGGTCGGCCTCGGACTTTGGTCGGCGCAGCACTGGTGATCGAATGCCTGGACGGGCCAAGAGCGTCGAAACAGGGAGCCCGTATGCTGAGGGTGATCAGTCCTCCTTTAGAAAAATCGAGGATCTTCCGTTCCGATCATTCGCGATTGCCCGGACCAAAAGACGTCAGCCGGCGATCAAAGCGGCTTCATACACCATCGTCGCGGCGGCAAGATCAGCCAACGCCGTTCCGACTGCCTTGTAGAGAGTGATCTCATCGTTGGACGTCCGCGCTGGAACATCCCGGCGGCACAGCTCGTCAAGTGTCGCACGCACCGCATCTGTAGAAATGATGCCGGCTCTGATCGGCTGAACCAGATCGCCCGCTTCGTGAAGGGCTTCGTGCGTGTCGATATAGAGCGAGGAGCGGCGAAGCGCCTCGTCATCCGCTTCGCGCATCGCCGGGGTGAAGCCGCCGATCAGGTCGACGTGGGTGCCCGGCCGCAGCCATTCGCCGCGGATAAGCGGTGCTGTCGCCAGCGTCGCTGCGCTGACGATATCGGCTTGCCGCGCCGCGGCTTCCAGGTCCGTGACCGCAGCGGCCTGGAGCCCCTGTTGCCGGAGGCTCTGCGCCAGCCGTTCGGCGCTGGCGGGATCGATATCCCAGATATCGACATGCGCGATCGGCCGGACGGCGCGATAGGCATCAGGTATGAGGCTCGCGACGCGGCCAGCGCCGATCACCAGCAGACGGCGAGCGTCCTTTCGGGCAAGATAGTCCGCAGCAAGGGCCGATGCCGCTACCGTCCGGCGCGTCGTGATCGTGTTTCCGTCAAGTAGCGCAAGCTGCATCCCGGTCCGACCATCATAGAGCATATAAGTCGAGGTCAAACCGGGAATGCCGCGCACCGTGTTGCCGGGAAAGACGGTGACGATCTTGATGCCAAGGTAGCGCTCCGACCGGTGCGTTTCATGCCAGGCCGGCATCAGAAGCAGCGTCGCATCCAGCTCGCCGCTATTGGTTATCGTGTGGTGATGCCGTACCGGCACGACACAGCCTTCAGCAAATGCTTGCCGCAGGGTCGCGACCAGCGCGCCGAACGGTAGGAGCTCGCCCGTTGTCCGGGCATCGAGAATACGGATTTGTGTGTCGGTCATTGAAGCGATCTCTCAGGAAGTTCTAACTGCGGGATAAGGCGAGTTCTGTGTGATTGAACGAGAGCCGCGTCGCCGCCGCGCGGCGCACCAGCTTTTCAACCGGCGTCGGCCTTTTGGGCACCTCGCTGCAATCGGAATGCGGAGCACTGAACACCGCTCAGCCAAACGCCGCTTTCTTCTCCAGAATTCTGGCGTATTGCGTCAGCGGATAGCACAGGGCGAAGAAGATCACCGCGACGAGACCGTAGACCTTGAAAGGTTCGAAGGTCGCGTTGTTGATGGCGTTTGCGGTTTTCAGCAGTTCGTCGAAGCCGAGGATCGAGGCCAGTGCGGTGCTCTTGATCAACTGGACCAAGAACCCGACGGTCGGCGCGCGCGTGATCCGGAAAGCCTGCGGCAGGATGACAAGGCGAAGTTCGAGGAGACGATGCAAGCCCAGGCTGGCTGCGGCGTCCCATTGCCCGCGCGGCACCGCCTCGACGCCGCTCCGCCAGATTTCCGCAAGATAAGCGCTGGCATAGAACGTCAGGCCGCAGACGGCCGCGGTCCATGACTCGATCCGAAAACCGAGCATCGGCAGGCCGAAGAACATCAGAAAGAGCTGCATGAGGAGCGGCGTCCCCTGAAACAGGGCAATGTAGCCGGACGCGAAGCTGCGCGGCCAGCGCGTTTTCGATATCCGTGCAGACAGGATCGCCAGGCCAACGATGGCGCCGCCGGCAAAGGCTGCGAGCGAAAGCACAAGGGTCCAGCGTGTCGCGAAGACAAGATTGCGCAGAATGTCCCAGAAGGTGAACTCAATCATGCCAGACCGGCTCCCAGAAAACGGCGTTTCCCGGCGACAAGGAGCCGGCGAAGTGCGGCGGACATCGAAAGGTAGATCAACGTTGCCACCAGATAGGTCTCGAAGGAGCGGAAGGTGCGCGACTGAAGCAGATCGGCCTCCTGCGCCAGCTCGCGGACGGATATTTGCGAAACCACCGCCGATTCCAGCATCATGATGATGATCTGGCTCGTCAGCGCCGGAAAAATGATGGCGATCGCTTGCGGCAGGATGATCTTGAAGAACACCAGCCGAGGCCTCAGGCCGAGTGCCTGCGCCGCCTCCTTCTGGCCTCTCGGTATGGCATCGAGCCCGGCCCCGACCACCTCGATCGTGTAGGCCGCCATGTTGAGGGTCATGGCAAGGACGGCGGCGGTGACCGGATCGAGGCGAATGCCGAGGCTAGGCAAGCCAAAGAAGATGAAGAACAGCTGCACCAGGAACGGCGTATTGCGCATGATTTCCACATAGAGGCCGACGACCTTGCGCAACCACGGATAAGGTCCCCGGCGCGCGGCCGCGCCGAGAATGCTGAGAACGATCCCGAGGACCGATGTGGAGGCCGTCAGGGCAAGCGTCGTGCCCGCGCCATAAGCCAGAGCTCCCATTCCGTCCCAAAGCCAATTGAAATCGAGGCTGTATCTCATCGCATGTCCTTTGGAGCCGGATGATCTGGGCCGGATCGCCCCGGAAATCTGGATCCGCCTCTCAAGCAAAGAATTGGAGCATGATGCCACCGGAATCGCTTACAGTTTTCGGCATCATGCTCTGGTGAGTGGGAGGCCGTCCTCGTCAGTCCTTCAGGTTTTCCGGGTTGAGCGGCGCTTTCAGCCAGCTCTTCGAGCCTGCGTCGAGCGAACCATCGGCGATCATTGCGGCGACGCTGTCATTGACAGCCTTCTTCAGGCCTTCCTCGCCCTTGCGGAGCGCGATGTGCGAGGGGGAGCTGAGGAGCTGGAACTTCTGCTCCGGCTTCAAGGCTTCCTGTCGTGCCAGAACCTGCGCACCGACATCGTTGCCGACGACCATCAACTGGGTCTGGCCGGATATGAAGGCCTGGATGACCGAATTGTAGTTCTCGAAGCGCTGGATCGCGGCCGAGCCGGGGGCGGCGGCCGTCAGCGACGTGTCTTCGAGCGTCCCACGATTGACGGCAATTGTCTTGTCGGCAAGGTCTTCCTTGCCGCTCACCTTCAGCGCCGTCGGACCGATGACGGCGATATAGTAGGGGGCGTACGGGGCTGCATAATCGATAACCTCGGCGCGCTCCTTCGAATAGCCGACGCTCATCAGCAGGTCGACGCGGTCGTCGTTCAGGTAGGCGATCCTGTTCTGGCCAGTAACGCTGACGAGATTGAGTTTCACGCCGAGCCTGTCGGCGATCTTCTGGGCGACGTCGACGTCATAGCCCTTGATGCTCATATCGGCGCTTGCCGAAGAGAAGGGCGGGAAATCGGAGAAGATGCCGATGTTGATCTCGCCTGCGGCTTTGATATCGGCAAGTTCGTCGGCCTGTGCGGCCCCTGCCAGGATGCCGAACACGGCAATTGCCGCAGTAGCGGTGAAGCGTAATTTCATAAGAGCAGTCATGTCGTTCCCCTTTTTGAGACGTGTTGTGCGACAGGTGATGGATGGCAGCGGGCACGAGGCACGCTGCCGTTGTGGAGCTTGTTCTCAGGTCAGCTTTGTCCTGACCGCGGGACTGAACATCGCGAGGCACAGGAGTTCGAACAGGACCTGCGCGGCGATCTGCGCGGTGTTGGTGGTGTTGTCGTATTGCGGCGCGATTTCCACGACGTCGCCGCCGACGAAGTTGATGCCCTTGAAGCCGCGCAGCAGGGTCAGAGCCTCCCTCGGCTGAAGCCCGCCGACTTCTGGCGTGCCGGTTCCCGGAGCGAAGGCCGGATCGAGGCTGTCCACGTCGAAACTGAGATAGGTCGGACCGGCGCCGACGACCTCCAGAGCCTTTGCGATCACCGCCTTGAGGCCCATCTCCGCCACCTCTTCCGCGTGAATGACGGTCATGCCGGAGGCAAAGGAGAACTCCCAGAGATATTCGCCGCCGCCGCGGATGCCGATCTGGATCGTACGCTTCGGATCGAGCACGCCCGCCAGAACCGCCTCGCGGAAGGGCGCGCCGTGATGGAACTTGGAGCCCTCATAGGGACCAGCGGTGTCGCAATGAGCGTCGATGTGGATCATGCCGACCGGCTGGCTGGCCGCCAGGCCCTTGAGGATGGCGCCGGAGATCGAATGGTCGCCGCCGACCGACAGCGGGATAACCCCGGTTGCCGCGATCATCCGGTAGCAGGCCTCGATGTCGGCATGGCATTCGGCGAGGCCGAACCGGCTGCGCATCGGCACGTCGCCGACATCGGCGACCTTTAGCCCTCCCATCGGCGCGACACGCAGAACATGCTCGTAGGGACCGATACGCTCGATCGCCCGGACGGCCCGCGGCCCCAGCCGCGCGCCGGCGCGATTGGTAACGCCGAGGTCCATCGGCACGCCGATCAGAGCCACGTCAAGCGCCTCAAGCACCTCGGGCCGCAAGCCGTTCTCGATGAAACGGGCATCCAGAAAGGTCGCAGGATCGGCGAAGGGCCATTTGCGGCTGTCGCCGTCCTTGAATACGCTCGCCGCCACGGCGCGGAAGTGTGGATCTTCCATCTCCCCGCCTGCAGCGCTGCCGAAGCGCTTTCTCAAGTCTTCCAGAAAATCCCGGTCAATGGTCAAGGCAGGCTCCCACGGTATTGATGCTGCCATCATCATCGGCGCCGCCCACTTCTCTTGGAACCGCGAAAATTCGAGAGGGGATATAACGATTATTGATAGCTTGGATCCGTCGAGGCTCCGCGATGCGGGTAGTGCGTCCATCGGTGCATTCAGAAAACTTTATAACCCTGCGAGAATTTTCCCACTACCGCGGTTGGCAACCTCCAAGCAGTCTCCGATGCGAACGGTCCGGCAGAGGGCCGACAGCAAAGGGAACCTACCATGTTGCACGATATGACACGCCGCCGCTTCCTCGGATCCGCCGCCGCCGTGGGGATTGCCGGCACGATGACCGGGTTTGCAAGATCCGCCGCAGCCGGCAGCGGCAATCTCACCGCCGTCGAATGGGGCGGCGATGTCGTCGAAGCGATGAAGCAGATTGCCGCCGACCAGAATGCCGCGACATTCAACTGGGTTCTTCACCAGGGCGGCGCGGGCGCGATCCTGCCGAAGATCAAGGCCGTCTGGCCGAATGTCGACTACGACTATGTCGCCGGCTGGGAAGGCTCGTTCAACAGCATGGTGAAGGAGGATTGGCTCGAGACCATCAATCCTGCCGATGTTCCCAACCTCGCGAATATTCCCGAGAAAATCATCATTCGTGACGGCAAGGGCAATATCAAGGCGGTCCCGCGCGCAGTTGGCGGCGTGTATTTCGGTGCCCGAACCGACACGGCTCCGATCGCCGTGAAGACCATCGATGATCTGCTGAGCCCCGATCTCAAGGGCGCGATCTGCTGGCCAGGCCCGACACAGAGCATGATGCTCCAGATTGTCGCGCTCGCCCTTCACGCCGGCGGCAGTGAAACGAATATGGAGCCCGGGTGGAAGCTCATGACGGAATTGGCGAAATCCGGCAATATCGGCCGCGTTGCCGTCACCGATATCGATTTCACCAATTCGCTGACGTCGGGCGAGACCTCCGTCGGCTTCTTCGCCGAGCCCGGCTGGGCAGCCGTGGCGAAGAACTTCCCGGTTACGCGCTTCACCAAGGACAGCAACTTCAAGGCCTTTCTCTACCAGAGCGGTTTCGGCGTCCTGAAGAATAGGCCAAACACCAAGGCAACGCTCGATTTCGTCAACTTCGCGATCAGCCCGGACATGAACTCGCTCTACGCCAAGGTGGCTGGCGAAGCGCCGTTGAACAGCAAGGCGGTCACACCCGACAATCTCAAGCATCTGTCCTTCACGTCGGACGAGTTTTCGAGCTTCGTCTATGTGCCGGACTACAATGCCGTTCTCGAACAGCAGGATGCCTGGTCCAAGCGCTGGGAGCAGGATATCGCCCCGTTGCTCTAAGACACCCCGCGGTAGGTTGTCGTAGGCGCGGGCTTCGACAACCTCCCTTTCTCATGGCCCGCAAGGGCGAGGAAAAGGCTGTTCCACCATGACCAAGGTAAGGCGGCAACCCGTTGCCATTTCAATTCCGGATCGCCGAGATGCGGCCCTGACGCTCGGGCCAGCCCTGCTGGTGTTCGCATTCGGTTTTCTGTCACCGCTCATCAACCTGGCAATCGAAAGCTTGAAGGAGTTTACGCCGGGACGCGTAGGCTCCGTGGAAAATGCCGCGGCAACGGTTCAAAACTATTACGAGCTTGCAAACCAGGCGTTTGCAAGCGTCCTGCTGACGACCTTCTGGATCGGCGGAGTTGCCGCGATCATCGGCCAGCTTGTGGCATTCCCGCTGGCCTATTTCATCGTGCGGCGGATCTCGCCGCGGATGCGCACACTCACCCTCGGCTTCTTGATTACGCTTGTTCTTTCCAGCGTCCTGATCAAGACGTACGCGATCGAACTGACCTTCGGATCGGTCGGCATCTTCCGACCTTTCCTCTTGACATTGGGCCTTTCGCCCAACAGCCGCGAATATATCAATATCGTCGTTATTGCCGGTCTGGTTCACTCGATCATACCGGTCGCAACGCTAACGTTGATTGGCGCGATGCAATCGATCGATCCGCGTCTGCTCGATGCAGCCCAGTCGCTCGGCGCGCCGGGATGGAAAGCCCATCTGTCGATCACGCTTCCCCTGAGCTTCCCGGCTCTGATCTCGAGCACGCTTGTCTCACTGACTTTCGCGATCAGCGCCTTCGTCATTCCCATGGTGCTCGGGAGGGGCCGGGTGCTTTTCATGTCGAACGTCATCTACACCCGGTTCAGCGATATCGCCAACTACCCGAGCGGCGCGGCGATCTCGCTCGTCATGCTTGCCGCGGCCCTGGCGGTCGTCGCTGTCATAACGTTTGCGCAGGCGCGGAGGGTTTTCCGATGAGCATGCAGTCTCTTGCAGCGAGAAGCGGAGACCGGATCGCCGGTTCCCTTGCCTACGGTGTCATCGGCCTTGGATTGGCGTTCCTCGCCATCCCGTTGGTGATAACATGCGTCATGGCTTTCGACGCCAGGACCTACCTCGGCCCGATGCCGCCACCTGCCTTGTCGCTTCACTGGTTCGAACGGCTCGTCTCCCAGGCGGATATCCTTGCCAGCCTGCGTACCAGCCTCATCTTGGCGGTACTCACGACGGTTCTGTCTGTCACGATTGGAACTGCGGCGGCTGTCGGTCTTGCCCGGGGCAATTTTCCAGGAAAGGCAGCGCTGACTTCGGCCTTTCTCTCGCCACTCATCGTCCCGCCGGTCGTGATTGGATTCGGCCTGCTGCTTTTCCTTTCCAAGGCCGGCATCACAAATGGTATGGCGCGCCTGCTCCTCGGCCACGTGATCGTGACATTGCCCTATTGCATAAGGACCAGTCTCGCCAGCCTTCTCGGCAGCGACCAACGATTGACGGAAGCCGCAATGGTTCTCGGCGCCACCGAGCGCCAGGCCTTCTGGACCATTACCCTGCCGCTCATGCGGACGGGCGTCGTCACCGGCGCGATCTTCGCCTTCGCAATTTCGATGGATGACGTATCGATCAGTCTGTTTCTGAGCGATCCGTCCGCAACGACCTTGCCTGTTACGCTGGTCAGCAACATGCGCGCGGCTTTCGATCTGACGATCGCTGCAGCGGCCGTGGTCCTGATTGCCGTCACCGCGTTGCTGATCGTTGTGCTGGACCRTGTCGTCGGCTTCGACACTGTCGTCGGTCAGGGTTTGTTTCGTTCATGAGGACAATGCGATGATTTCTGCCGTGGAATTTCAAGGGGTCAGCAAGCGCTTCGGCGAAACGGTCGCCCTCGGTAATATCTCCTTCTCGGTGAACCCAGGTGAAACAATCGCACTGCTTGGGCCGAGTGGCTGCGGCAAGACCACCATTCTTCGGCTCATTGCCGGATTCGAGCGGCCCGACAAAGGCTCGATCTTGATCGACGGCCAGCCGATGGCCGGGTTGAAACCCTATGAGCGCAATGTCGGGCTGCTGTTCCAGCACTACGCTCTTTTCCCGCATATGACCGTCGAACAGAACATCGGCTACGGACTTCGCCATCGCAACCATCCGCCGGCGCAAATACCACGCCGTATTGCCGAGATGCTTGAGCTCGTCCGGCTCGTCGGTTTCGGACAGCGGCGGCCGCACCAGTTGAGCGGCGGCCAGCAGCAGCGTGTTGCGCTTGCGCGGGCGCTCGCCACCCATCCAAGCCTCCTTCTTCTGGATGAGCCCCTGTCGGCTCTCGACGCCAAACTTCGGCATGAGCTGCGCACCGAATTGAAGGATGTGCTCGCCGCGGTCGGCTCGACCGCCATCGTGGTAACCCACGACCAGGAGGAGGCGATGAGCCTGGGAGAGCGCATATTCGTGATGAACCGTGGAGCAATCATGCAATCCGGCAGGCCGGACGATGTGTATTGGCGTCCAGACTCGCGTTTCGTCGCGGATTTCATGGGTCGGACGAATTGGATCCATGGCTCGATTTCGACCGCGGGCGGAACGGCCCGGAAATTTCGCTCCGAATCCGGCTGGGAGTTTCCGGTCGCCTCCACGGCAAGCCTTTCAGGTGCCGCCGAGATTTGCGTGAGGCCGGAAAGCGTCGAGATATCGTCCGGCGCTCCGGCGACCGGAGCCATGGCCGGACGTGTTGCCGACGTCGTGACACTCGGTGCCTTCAGGCATGTCGTTCTGGACCTTGCCAGTGGCGACCGCATAATCTCGGCTTGCCCGAACCGTCCAGACATAGCTTTCACTCGCGGACAGGAGATCAGCGTTTCCATTCCCCCCGAGGCATGCGTTCTCTTTGCGCGATAAGCTGGCATTGATGTGGCGCAGCCTGCACTGTGCCCGGGCTAAGGGTCACCAGTTGCCGGAAGGACATGGTTCGTCCAATATCCACCTACGGGCAGAGAGGCCCTCGGCTCTCGAGCGCCACAAAGTACGGAATGCGGCTTCTGATGCTTGATCTTGATTCCTATCTGCTTCGTGCATTTCTGACCGTCGCGGAGATCGGCACCGTCAATGGAGCAGCCGTCAAGCTGAACAGAACGCAGGCGGCCGTGAGCATGCAGATCCGCAAGCTGGAGGAGCTTGTCGGCGTTACGCTGTTTTCGCGTTCGTCAAAGGGCCTCGAACTCACGAGCCATGGGCAGATCATGCTGGCTTATGCCCGCGAAATGGTCGCCCTCAGCGACGAGGTCGGGAAAAGGCTGACAGGCAAGATGATCGAGGACCGCATTCGCCTCGGCGTCGTTGAGGACTTCGCAGCCGGCCACCTGATCGACATTCTTAGTGCCTTCAGAGCCCAGAACCCGAAGGTCGAGATCGACATCATCGTCGAGCCGAATCGCCGCCTCGCCAGCCTGTTTGAAGACAGGAAGCTCGATCTCGTGGTTTGCGACATCACCTGCCTCGCGCGAAAACCGACCCTGATCTGGACCGAATATTTAATGTGGACGGTCAGATCCGACTTTGTGGCGGATACGGAAAAACCGCTTCCCATCATCATGTTCGAGGAGGAGTGTCCCTGGACGCTCCCGACGATTGCGGCTCTGTCCCAGCGAAACATCAAGTGGAAGACGGCGTGCGTCGCATCGACGCTGGTCGCCATGGCGACCGCGGTTCGCGTCGGTATCGGTGTCGCGCCAATGATGCTGAATACGAAACCGGAGGGCTGCCGGACGCTTGACCGATCGGCGGATCTGCCCGGTCCGGTGCGCATCGAGATCGGTCTGTATGCTCAATCCGAGACGGCCGAAGGTGCGCGCTATCTTGTGGACTTCATTTCGCGGCATACGGCCATATTGTCCAGCTAGAGCATGATGCCGAAGTGTGATCGGTTTTCGACGACATCCTGTTCTAGGAGCGTTCAGCTTCCATTATATCGGGTCAATTTAATTCCCTCTACCGGAGTGGCGAGCGAAGCTCCACAATGATCCATGAAGGGTCGACGGCCCAATCTCAAGCATTCATGGAAGTCTGCGAATACGATGATGGGGCAAGCCAAAGTTGACGAAACTCTCCTCGCAGATGCGGCCTATCTGCCCGGCCAGGTCGCAAACCTGACGAGGGGAGCGAGCGTGACTGCGCAGACCAACGAAATACTGGAGCGCATCAATGACATGCTGCTGCGCGAAGGTACCGACAAGTCAGAGATCATTCTCGCCAACATCTGGCTCAGGGACCTTGCCTCATTCGAAGAAATGAACAGAGCCTGGGATGCTTGGATGCCGGATAGCGGAACGCCGCGGCGGGCGACGTTTGAGGACAAGAATCTCCCGCCGATGTGCGCCATCCGTATTGACGTAGCCGCGTCGCGAAAGAGTGGGGCCGGACAAATTTGAGCCGCCTGCGTTCGTCATCTTCATAGCCTTGTCAGCGAAGCCGGAGCGGAATTCCGCACTCTCGGCATCATGCGCTAAGGCCGGATGACGCAGACATTGGCCTCATAGGCGCAGGGATCGTCCTGCACCGCGATATCGATGACTTTCGCCTTCGGTGCCAGTTGCTCAGGCCGTGCTGTGGGATAGAAGCCATAGCCGTCGCCGCCGACATAGGTTCCGCCATCGGCCTGATAGACGTAAGAAGAGCCGGCATAGGTGCCGCCACCACCACCCTGCGCCTGGGGTACGACGACGATGAGATTGTTGCGGGCGAAGCGATTGGTCGCCGGCGATGAAAACTGTTTCAGGAACGGCATCCGTTCTTTGCGGTTCCGATATCGATAGGCGTTGTCGGAACGGATGCCGCGATCGCGCCAGCCGATACGTTCGCCGAGGAGTAATCCGCCGTGGAAAGCGTGACGATGGCCGGGAAAGCGATGATCGCTGCGGCGGTCGCCGGCTTCGGCGGGAAGTGCAGCAAACGCGGACAGGGCAAGCAGGGCGACTGCGGACAGACTTCGAAACATGGGTGGCCGGCCTCCGGAATTCCGATCCCTAACAAATCGTTAACGCCAGATTGCGCCAAAAGCCGAAGCTTGTCCATTCGGGCCGGAGAATCAGCGCAAAATTTGAGCGGAAAGGGCCAGTTTTGTTAGCCCGCAAACTTCCCGGTAACGCGAATCGATTAAATTAAAAGCAGACAGCGATTGTGCTTGTCGTCGGCGTTTCCGGTGATTAAACGTCGCAATTGATGCAACGCACACAGAGAATTTTGTCATTCGTGTGGTTGACTGAGCATGCTCCGAATTCGGGAGCGCAGAATAGCCGCCGCGAGGTTCTGATGGCGAATGTGACAAATAACCGGCCTCTGTCGCCGCATTTGCAAATTTACAAGCCTATCCCCACCATGATCATGTCCATCGTTCACCGTATCACCGGTGGCGCCCTCTATGTCGGCACGATCCTCGTCGCCTGGTGGCTGATCGCGGCGGCAAGCGGCCAGGGCTCTTACGATTGGGCTAACTGGGTGCTCGGCAGCCTTCTCGGCAAGCTCGTGCTTCTCGGCTACACTTGGGCGCTGCTGCACCACATGCTCGGCGGCTTCCGCCACTTCATGTGGGATCTCGGCTATGGCTTCGGGAAAGAATTCTCGACCAAGCTCGCCATCGCCAACATCATCGGGTCGCTCTGTCTGACCGTGCTGGTCTGGGTGATCGGTTTCCTCATTCGCATCTGAAGGTCCTCTCATGGATATGCGCACCCCCCTCGGCAAGGTTCGCGGGCTTGGCTCCGCCAAGGACGGCACGGACCATTTCTGGCGCCAGCGGCTGACGGCCGTCGCCAATGTTCCGCTCATCCTCTTCTTCGTCATCTTCATGCTCGCTTATGCCGGCGCGCCCTATGCGGATGTGGTTCGCGCGCTGTCGAACCCCTTCATCGCGGTCGTCATGGGGCTGATGGTGATCTCCGGCGTCATCCACATGAAGCTCGGCATGCAGGTCATCATCGAGGATTACGTGCATGGCGAGTTCGGCAAGATCGTTCTCCTGATGCTGAACACGTTCTTTGCGATCCTGATCGCCGGCCTCTGTCTCTTCGCCATTCTGAAAATCGCATTCGTAGGATAAGCTGATATGGCACCGACTTCACCCGCCCAGAATGGCAAGGCCTACAAGTATGTCGATCACTCCTACGACGTGATCGTCGTCGGCGCCGGCGGCGCCGGGCTGCGCGCCACGCTCGGCATGGCCGAGCAGGGTTTTCGCACGGCCTGCATCACCAAGGTATTCCCGACCCGGTCGCATACGGTCGCGGCCCAGGGCGGCATCGCCGCCTCGCTGCGCAACATGACGCCGGATAGCTGGCAGTGGCACCTCTACGACACCGTCAAGGGTTCCGACTGGCTCGGCGACGTCGACGCCATGCAGTATCTCACCATGGAAGCGCCGAAGGCCGTCTATGAGCTCGAGCATTACGGCGTGCCGTTCTCGCGCAACGAAGAAGGCAAGATCTATCAGCGCCCGTTCGGCGGACACATGCAGAATTACGGCGAAGGCCCGCCGGTACAGCGCACCTGCGCCGTTGCCGACCGTACCGGTCACGCCATCCTGCATACGCTCTACGGCCAGTCGCTGCGCAACAATGCCGAATTCTTCATCGAGTATTTCGCGCTTGACCTGATCATGTCGGAAGACGGCAGCCGCTGCACGGGCGTCGTCGCCTGGTGCCTCGATGACGGCACGATCCATCGCTTCGCCGCCAAGATGGTGGTGCTGGCGACCGGCGGCTACGGCCGCGCCTATTTCTCGGCAACATCAGCCCATACCTGCACCGGCGACGGCGGCGGCATGGTGGCGCGCGCCGGCTTGCCACTGCAGGACATGGAATTCGTCCAGTTCCACCCGACCGGCATCTACGGTTCGGGCTGTCTGATCACCGAAGGCGCGCGCGGTGAAGGCGGTTACCTCGTCAACTCCGAGGGCGAGCGCTTCATGGAGCGTTACGCGCCTTCGGCCAAGGACCTTGCCTCGCGCGACGTCGTTTCGCGCTGCATGACGCTGGAAATCCGCGAAGGCCGCGGTGTCGGCAAGGCGAAGGACCACATCTTCCTGCATCTCGACCACCTCGATCCGGCCGTTCTTCATGAACGCCTGCCGGGGATTTCCGAGAGCGCCAAGATCTTCGCCGGCGTCGACGTCACGCGCGAGCCGATCCCGGTTCTGCCGACCGTTCACTACAATATGGGCGGCATTCCCACGAATTATTGGGGCGAAGTGCTGAACGCCGACGGTGCCAATCCGGAACGGATCATTCCCGGCCTGATGGCTGTGGGTGAAGCCGGCTGCGCCTCGGTGCACGGCGCCAACCGCCTCGGCTCCAATTCGCTGATCGACCTCGTGGTCTTCGGCCGCGCCGCTGCGATCCGCGCCGGCGAGGTGATCGACCGCGCCGCGCCGATCCCGCATCTCAATGTCGCAGCCTGCGACAAGATCATGGACCGCTTCGACGGTCTGCGTCATGCCAGCGGCGGCACGCCGACGGCGGAACTGCGCGAGAAGATGCAGCGCGCCATGCAGGAAGACGCCGCCGTCTTCCGCACGCAGGAATCGCTGGAATCGGGCTGCCAGCGCATCTCGGCAATCTGGGGCGAGATGAAGGACATCAAGGTCACCGACCGTTCGATGATCTGGAACTCCGACCTTGTGGAAACGCTTGAGCTGCAGAACCTGATGGCCAACGCCATCACGACGATCTACGGCGCCGAGGCCCGCAAGGAGAGCCGCGGTTCGCATGCACGCGAAGACTATACCGAGGGTGCATTCGCCGGCCGCGACGACGTCAACTGGCGCAAACACACGCTCGCCTGGGTGAACGAGGCGGGCGAGGTCAAGCTCGACTACCGGCCGGTCCATACCGAGCTCATTGCCGAAGGCATCGATCCGCACAAGATCGAGCCGAAGGCTCGCGTGTACTGATCTCAAGAGGAACCGGACATGGTTGAACTCGCTCTCCCCAAGAATTCTCAGATGCGCGAAGGCAAGGTCTGGCCGAAGCCGGCGGGTGCCAAGAACACCCGCGAATTCCGCGTCTACCGCTGGAGCCCGGATGACGGTCAGAACCCTTCTATCGATACCTTCTATATCGATGTCGACGACTGCGGGCCGATGGTGCTCGACGGTCTGCTCTACATCAAGAACAAGATCGACCCGACGCTGACGCTGCGCCGTTCCTGTCGTGAGGGCATCTGCGGCTCCTGCGCGATGAATATCGACGGCACGAACACGCTCGCCTGCACCAAGGGCCTCGACGATATCAAGGGCGCGGTGAAGATCTATCCGCTACCGCATCTGCCCGTCGTCAAGGATCTGGTTCCCGACCTCACCAACTTCTATGCCCAGCATCGTTCGATCGAGCCATGGCTGAAGACGGTGTCGCCGGCGCCGGCCAAGGAATGGAAGCAGAGCCATGAGGACCGGCAGAAGCTCGACGGCCTCTATGAATGCATCCTCTGTGCCTGCTGCTCGACCTCCTGTCCGAGCTACTGGTGGAACGGCGACCGCTATCTCGGTCCGGCCGTTCTGCTGCAGGCCTATCGCTGGCTGATCGATTCCAGAGACGAGGCGACCGGCGAGCGCCTCGACAATCTCGAGGATCCATTCCGCCTCTATCGCTGCCACACGATCATGAACTGTGCGCAGACCTGCCCGAAGGGCCTCAACCCGGCCAAGGCGATCGCCGAAATCAAGAAGATGATGGTCGAGCGCCGGGTTTGATCAGCATGCATTCCGATGGCGGAATCGACGGCTTCGATCCCGAAGCCGTCACCTATGTCAGGTCGGCTCGGTGCAATCCTTCTGCAGGATGCACCTGAGCGCTATTCCGAGACATTGCGCGCGTTCGACAGGGATCCTGACAGAGATGAACGCGCGCAACACCTTGCTGACAAATTCTATGTGCAGGAAGTTTTGCAGCGGGACAGTTGAACTGTATCGTTTTTCGGTTAGTTGTTGTCACGGGCAATTTATGCAGCACGACTTGATTAACCAAATCGAATTACGATAATCGGACTTGTCTCACGCCCGTTTCTTTACGGCGATAGCCGAATTCAGGAGTATGATGATGCAGTTGCGATATGCGATGACAGGTCTGGTGGTGGTTCTGTCGCTAGCCGGTTGTCAGCGTACGGCATATGATTACAGCTCCAACGCCAGTGCCGGTCCGGCGCCGTTGACGGCGCAGCCGGTTCCCTCGGTGCAGGGTGGGCAGCTCCCACCGCCGACCGGCAGCTCGCAGTTTCCGGCCGCGCCAACGACGACGGCGCCGATGCCAGGCGCTCAGCCTGGCGCAATGGCCGCGAATGCGCTCGATATCACCAAGGAATCGATGGTCGGAAGCTGGCGCGTCAACGGCAGCTGCGACATGTTCCTGACGCTCACCAATCTCGGCAGCGGTTCGCGCGGCGGAACGCGTGGCTGCGTCGGCGAACTGACGGCGATGGGCTCCTGGGAGGTCGCCGGCAAGCAGGTGCTGCTCAAGGACCGCTCCGGCAACCAGCTCGGCAGCGTCTACAAGACGGCCGACAACCGCTTTGAGGGACAGACGAGCACGGGCCAGTCGATCAGCCTCAGCCGGTAAATGTTCCGGCGGGTCTCCGCCGTTGACTGACAGGCGGATATGCCCTCATGCAACCAATGCCGGATTATGCGCTCAGCGTCTGCGAACAGCTTAAAGCGCTGACCGCATCGGGCGCGCTCCAGGTCGATTCCGCCCAGTTGGACGTGGCAAAGAACCTCGACCGGGTGCTTGCCGGTCTGAAGCAGCGGCGGCCGGCGGCAAAATCGAGCGCGCTCGGCTGGCTGTTTGCCGCCAAGAAGAAATCCGCCGACGGCATCAAGGGGCTTTATATCCACGGCAGCGTCGGGCGCGGCAAGACCATGCTGATGGACATGTTTTTTGCGATGGCGCCGTGCAGGAAGAAACGGCGGGCGCATTTCCACGAATTCATGGCGGATGTGCATAACCGCATCGCGGCACACCGGCTGAAGCTCAAGAACGGCGAGACGAGACAGGCCGATCCGATGCCGCCGGTCGCCGCAGCGCTTTACGACGAGGCAGAACTGCTCTGCTTCGACGAGTTCACGGTCACCGACATTGCCGATGCGATGATCCTGTCGCGGCTGTTCTCCGAGCTTTTCGTGCGCGGATGCGTGCTGGTCGCGACCTCGAATGTCGAGCCCGACAATCTCTATACGGATGGTCTCAATCGCGGCCTCTTCCTGCCCTTCGTCGCCTTGCTCAAGCAGCATGTCGATGTCGTCACCCTGGATTCGCCGACCGACTACCGGATGGAGAAGCTGAGCAGCCAGCCGGTCTACCTGGTGCCGATCAACGAGCATAACGACATGGCGATGGATGCGTCCTGGACGCAGGCGCTGCATGGGCGCAAGGCCCAGCCGCTGGATATTCCGATGAAGGGGCGCCACATCCATGTGCCGCTCGCCGTCGACCGCATGGCGCGGTTCTCTTTCGCCGATCTCTGCGACAAGCCGCTCGGGGCGGTCGACTTCCTGGCCATCGCCGAGCGTTTCGATACGGTCTTCGTCGATCACATTCCCTTGCTCGGGCCGGAAAGGCGGAACCAGATCAAGCGGTTCATCATTATGGTCGATACGTTCTACGATCATGCCGTGCGGCTTTACATTTCCGCGGCGGCGATGCCGGAGCAACTGCTGCTGCAACGCCGCGGCACCGAAGGCTTCGAATTCGACCGCACGGCTTCGCGCCTGTTCGAGATGCGCAGTGCGGAATATCTTGCGCTGCACCATGAGAAGCGCGCCGCAGAGTAACAATCTGGTGACAGAATGTATTACGTTTACGTAAGAATTTTTGGATCTAAACGATTGAAAACGCTGCATCAAAAATAATGCATTGCCATTTTTAGGCTTTGGGTCTATGCGATTGCGTCATTGGGCGGTGCCTTGCGCGTCCGTTCGACGAATTTGATCGCAAAGGAAACAGCGAAATGGCGCGTAACAAGATCGCACTCATTGGTTCTGGCATGATTGGTGGCACGCTGGCGCACCTCGCCGGCCTGAAGGAACTGGGCGACATCGTCCTCTTCGACATCGCGGACGGCATTCCCCAGGGCAAGGGTCTCGATATCTCCCAGTCGTCGCCCGTCGAAGGCTTTGACGTCAATCTGACGGGTGCCAGTGACTATTCCGCGATCGAGGGCGCCGATGTGTGCATCGTCACGGCAGGCGTCGCCCGCAAGCCCGGCATGAGCCGCGACGATCTTCTCGGCATCAACCTCAAGGTCATGGAGCAGGTCGGCGCTGGCATCAAGAAATATGCGCCGAACGCTTTCGTGATCTGCATCACCAACCCGCTCGACGCCATGGTCTGGGCGCTGCAGAAGTTCTCGGGTCTTCCCGCCAATAAGGTCGTCGGCATGGCCGGCGTTCTCGACTCCTCGCGCTTCCGTCTTTTCCTCGCCAAGGAATTCAACGTGTCCGTCCAGGACGTCACGGCCTTCGTTCTCGGCGGCCACGGCGACACGATGGTGCCGCTCGCCCGCTACTCGACGGTCGGCGGCATTCCGCTCACCGATCTCGTCACCATGGGCTGGGT
This sequence comes from Rhizobium sp. 01N447_2, assembly GCF_056399245.1. Classification (NCBI taxonomy): domain Bacteria; kingdom Pseudomonadati; phylum Pseudomonadota; class Alphaproteobacteria; order Hyphomicrobiales; family Rhizobiaceae; genus Rhizobium; species Rhizobium sp. 01N447_2. Next base: position 69,628 of record NZ_JBFTQY010000004.1, on the reverse strand, counting down.
CACCAAGGAGCGCCTCGAAGAGATCATCCAGCGGACCCGTGACGGCGGCGCCGAAATCGTCGGCCTGCTGAAGACCGGCTCTGCCTATTACGCGCCGGCCGCCTCGGCGATCGAGATGGCCGAATCCTACCTCAAGGACAAGAAGCGCGTTCTGCCTTGTGCTGCCCACCTCTCCGGTCAGTACGGCGTCAAGGACATGTATGTCGGCGTTCCCACCGTCATCGGTGYCGGCGGCGTCGAGCGCATCATCGAGATCGATCTCAACAAGACCGAGAAGGAAGCCTTCGACAAGTCCGTCGGCGCCGTCGCCGGTCTCTGCGAAGCCTGCATCAACATCGCGCCTGCCCTCAAGTAGTCGATGGGCTGAAGTAATCGAAACAGGGATACACCCATGAACATTCATGAATATCAGGCCAAGGCTCTGCTGAAGGGCTATGGCGCGCCGGTTGCCGAAGGTGTGGCTATTCTCAAGGTCGAAGAAGCCGAGGCTGCCGCCAAGTCGCTTCCCGGTCCGCTTTACGTGGTCAAAAGCCAGATCCATGCCGGCGGCCGCGGCAAGGGCAAGTTCAAGGAGCTCGGCCCTGACGCCAAGGGCGGCGTTCGCCTCGCCAAGTCGATCGAGGAAGTCGTTTCCCACGCCAAGGAAATGCTCGGAAATACGCTGGTGACCGCTCAGACCGGCGAAGCCGGCAAGCAGGTCAATCGCCTGTATATCGAGGACGGCGCCGACATTGCCCGCGAACTCTATTGCTCGATCCTTGTCGATCGCTCGGTCGGCCGCGTTGCCTTCGTCGTGTCGACCGAAGGCGGCATGGACATCGAGGCCGTCGCCCACGACACGCCCGAGAAGATCCAGACGATCGCCATCGATCCGGAAGCCGGCGTGACGGCTGCCGACGTTGCTGCAATCTCTAGGGCACTTCAGCTCGACGGCGCTGCCGCTGAAGACGCCACGACGCTTTTCCCGACGCTCTACAAGGCCTTCGGCGAGAAGGACATGGCTCTCCTGGAGGTCAATCCGCTGATCGTCATGAAGGATGGCCACCTGCGCGTCCTCGATGCCAAGATGTCTTTCGACGGCAACGCGCTTTTCCGTCACGACGACGTCAAGACGCTGCGCGACGAGACCGAAGAAGACGCCAAGGAAATCGAGGCCTCGAAGTGGGACCTCGCCTATGTCGCGCTCGACGGCAATATCGGCTGCATGGTCAACGGTGCTGGTCTTGCCATGGCGACGATGGACATCATCAAGCTCTACGGCAAGGAGCCGGCTAACTTCTGCGACGTCGGCGGCGGCGCCGGCAAGGAGAAGGTTGCTGCGGCTTTCAAGATCATCACCGCAGACCCCAAGGTCGAAGGCATTCTCGTCAACATCTTCGGCGGTATCATGAAGTGCGATGTCATTGCCGAGGGCGTGATTGCCGCGGTCAAGGAAGTCGGCCTCAAGGTTCCGCTCGTCGTGCGCCTTGAAGGCACCAATGTCGAGCTCGGCAAGAAGATCCTGAACGAGTCGGGTCTGGCGATCACGGCGGCCGATGACTTGGACGATGCGGCCAAGAAGATCGTCGCGGCGATCAACGGCTGAGATCGATCATGGCCTTCCAGTCCACGCCCACCGCTGCTCATTTCCGCCTCAACGCCTTCGCCGGCGTGTGGGAAGGGGACGAGCGTGTCGCGGCGTCGGCGTGGACGAGTGAAGGCAAGGCCAGTGCTGAGTTTTCCGGCGAGGCGTTGTTCGGCGGGTTCTTTCTCGAGCAGCGCTATCGCCAGACGCGCGATGGTGCTGTTTCGTTCGAGGCGCGAAATGTTTTCGGCTTCGATGCTTCGGACCAGACCTACAAACTCTACCAGTTCGACACCGCAGGTTTTGCGCCGCCCGTGCCGGCGTCCGGCGAGTGGAACGGCAATGAGCTTGTGCTGATGAAGACTTCGCCGCGCGGCAGCCAGCGCACCGTATTCACATTTGAAAATGAAGACTGCTACCGGATGGGCGTCAGCTTTTCGCCTGCAGGCAGTGATACTTGGCAGGAGGTCGTCAGCGGCGTCTATCGTCGCGCGTCCTCCACGTCTTCCAACCTCTCCTAAACAAAGGCCTCGCATGTCCATTCTCGTCAACAAAGACACCAAGGTTCTCGTTCAGGGCCTAACCGGCAAGACCGGCACGTTCCACACCGAACAGGCGCTCGCTTATTACGGCACCCAGATGGTCGGCGGTATCCACCCGAAGAAGGGCGGCGAAACCTGGACCGGCGCGAAGGGCGAAAGCCTGCCGATCTTCGCAACCGTTGCCGAGGGCAAGGAAAAGACCGGCGCCAACGCGACCGTCATCTATGTTCCGCCGGCCGGTGCTGCCGACGCGATCATCGAGGCGATCGACGCCGAGATCCCGTTCATTACCTGCATCACCGAAGGCATTCCGGTCATGGACATGGTACGGGTCAAGGCTCGCCTCGATCGCTCCAAGTCGCGCCTGCTCGGTCCGAACTGCCCGGGTATCCTGACGCCGGAAGAATGCAAGATCGGCATCATGCCGGGCTCGATCTTCCGCAAGGGTTCGGTCGGTATCGTTTCCCGCTCGGGCACGCTGACCTATGAAGCCGTGTTCCAGACCTCCAATGAAGGTCTCGGCCAGACGACGGCCGTCGGCATCGGCGGCGACCCGGTCAAGGGCACCGAGTTCATCGACGTCCTGGAAATGTTCCTGGCCGACGAAGCGACCCAGTCGATCATCATGATCGGTGAAATCGGTGGTGCGGCTGAAGAAGACGCAGCGCAGTTCCTCAAGGACGAAGCCAAGAAGGGCCGCAAGAAGCCGATGGCTGGCTTCATTGCCGGCCGTACGGCGCCGAAGGGCCGCACCATGGGCCATGCCGGTGCTGTGGTTTCCGGCGGCAAGGGCGATGCGGAATCGAAGATCGCGGCGATGGAATCGGCGGGCATCAAGGTGTCGCCCTCTCCGGCCCGCCTCGGCAAGACGCTGGTTGAAGTCCTCAAGGGCTAAGCCACCTATATAGACCGGGCGGAGGAACGGCATCTGCGCCTTCCGCCCGGCCTCGATGACACGAGACCAGCAGATGCGCCGCGGACAGGCGGCAATTGGAATGCGGCAGCCGGCCATCAAGCCGGCAAATTCATCAAAGTCAGGAGGCGGACGGAAGCGTCCGCATATCACCATGGCACGGCAAGAAGCCAACGAGCAGTTTCAGATCACSTCGTTTCTRGAYGGCGCSAAYGCWGCCTATATCGAGCAGCTCTACGCGCGGTACGAAGAAGATCCGGCATCGGTCGACGATCAGTGGCGGTCCTTTTTCAAGGCGCTGGAGGAGGATCCCAGCGATGTGAAAAGAGCAGCCAAGGGCGCTTCCTGGCGCAAGAAGAACTGGCCGCTTCAGGCAAGCGGCGATCTGGTATCGGCTCTCGATGGCGACTGGGGCATCGTCGAGAAGGTGATCGAGACCAAGGTCAAGGCCAAGGCCGAAGCTCAGGGCAAGCCTGCCGACAGCACCGAGGTGCTGCAGGCAACGCGCGATTCCGTGCGCGCCATCATGATGATCCGCGCCTACCGCATGCGCGGCCACCTGCATGCCAAGCTCGACCCGCTCGGCATCGCCGCTCCCGTCGACGATTATCGCGAGCTCTCGGCAGAGAATTACGGCTTTACGGCCGCCGATTACGATCGCAAGATCTTCATCGACAACGTGCTCGGCCTCGAATACGCGACCATCCGCGAGATGATCGAAATCCTCGAGCGCACCTATTGCTCGACGCTCGGCGTCGAATTCATGCATATTTCCAATCCGGAAGAAAAGGCCTGGATCCAGGAGCGCATCGAAGGACCGGACAAGGGTGTGGCCTTCACGCCGGAAGGCAAGAAGGCGATCCTTGCCAAGCTCGTCGAAGCCGAAGGCTACGAACAATTCCTCGACGTCAAGTTCAAGGGCACGAAGCGTTTCGGCCTCGACGGCGGCGAATCGCTGATCCCGGCGCTGGAGCAGATCCTCAAGCGCGGCGGCCATCTCGGCCTCAAGGAAGCCGTGTTCGGCATGGCCCATCGCGGCCGCCTGAACGTGCTCTCCCAGGTCATGGGCAAGCCGCACCGGGCGATCTTCCATGAATTCAAGGGCGGCTCGGCCGCTCCCGACGAGGTCGAGGGCTCAGGCGACGTCAAGTACCATCTCGGTGCCTCCTCCGACCGCGAATTCGACGGCAACAAGATCCACGTTTCGCTGACGGCGAACCCGTCGCATCTCGAAATCGTCGATCCCGTCGTCATGGGCAAGGTCCGCGCCAAGCAGGACATGAACGCCACCGTCTGGGAAGGCGACATCATCCCGCTTTCCGAGCGCGCCAAGGTGCTGCCGCTGCTGATCCATGGCGATGCGGCCTTTGCCGGCCAGGGTGTCATTGCCGAAATCCTCGGCCTTTCCGGTCTGCGCGGTCACCGCGTCGCCGGCACCATGCATGTGATCATCAACAACCAGATCGGCTTCACGACCAACCCGGCCTTTTCGCGCTCGTCGCCTTATCCGTCCGACGTCGCCAAGATGATCGAGGCGCCGATCCTGCACGTCAACGGCGACGATCCGGAAGCAGTGGTCTATGGGGCGAAGATCGCCACCGAATTCCGCATGAAGTTCCACAAGCCTGTGGTGCTCGACCTGTTCTGCTACCGCCGCTACGGCCACAATGAAGGCGACGAACCGTCCTTCACGCAGCCGAAGATGTACAAGGTGATCCGCGCCCACAAAACCGTGCTGCAGCTCTATGCGGCCCGTCTCGTCGCCGAGGGCCTGCTCACCGAAGGTGAAGTCGAGAAGATGAAGGCCGACTGGCGCCTCCATCTCGAACAGGAATTCGAGGCCGGCCAGCAGTACAAGCCGAACAAGGCCGACTGGCTGGACGGCGAGTGGTCGGGCCTGCGCACGGCCGACAATGCCGACGAGCAGCGCCGCGGCAAGACCGCAGTGCCGATGAAGACGCTGAAGGAGATCGGCCGTAAGCTCTCTGAGATCCCGGCGGGCTTCAACGCGCACCGCACGATCCAGCGCTTCATGGAAAACCGCGCCAACATGATCGCCACCGGCGAGGGTATCGACTGGGCGATGGCCGAAGCGCTCTCCTTCGGCGCGCTCTGCGTCGAAGGCAGCAAGATCCGTCTGTCCGGCCAGGATTGCGAGCGCGGCACCTTCTCGCAGCGCCACTCGGTTCTCTACGATCAGGAAACCGAAGAGCGCTACATCCCGCTCGCCAATCTTTCACCGACGCAGGGGCGCTACGAAGTCATCAATTCGATGCTTTCGGAAGAGGCCGTGCTCGGTTTCGAATATGGCTATTCGCTTGCCCGCCCGAATGCGCTGACGCTCTGGGAAGCGCAGTTCGGCGATTTCGCCAACGGCGCGCAGGTGGTCTTCGACCAGTTCATCTCGTCGGGCGAACGCAAGTGGCTGCGCATGTCCGGCCTCGTCTGCCTGCTGCCGCACGGCTATGAAGGTCAGGGTCCCGAACACTCCTCGGCCCGCCTCGAGCGTTTCCTGCAGCTTTGCGCGGAAGACAACATGCAGGTCGCCAACGTCACGACGCCGGCGAACTACTTCCATATCCTGCGCCGGCAGCTGAAGCGTGACTTCCGCAAGCCGCTGGTCCTGATGACGCCGAAGTCGCTGCTGCGCCACAAGCGGGCGGTCTCGACGCTTGCCGAAATGGCCGGCGAGTCTGCCTTCCATCGCCTGCTCTGGGACGATGCCGAGGTGATCAAGGACGGCCCGATCAAGCTGCAGAAGGACAACAAGATCCGCCGCGTCGTCATGTGCTCCGGCAAGGTCTATTACGATCTTCTCGAAGAGCGTGAAAAGCGCGGTATCGACGACGTCTATCTCTTACGTGTCGAGCAGCTCTATCCGTTCCCGGCAAAGGCGCTGATCAACGAGCTGTCGCGCTTCCGCAACGCCGAGATGGTCTGGTGCCAGGAAGAGCCGAAGAACATGGGCGCATGGTCGTTCATCGACCCCTTCCTCGAATGGGTGCTCGCCCATATCGACGCGAAGTACCAGCGCGTCCGCTATACCGGCCGTCCGGCCGCCGCCTCGCCGGCGACGGGCCTGATGTCCAAGCATCTGTCGCAACTCGCCGCATTCCTCGAGGATGCATTGGGCGGTTAAAACAAGGGGGGCGCAATGGCTTATTTCTTTCTGAGATTGCAGCCGCCGCGCCCCACTTTCCCACATGACGGGACCGGGGAGGAAATGGCGGCGATGAAACGCCATGCCGAATACTGGCATCGGAACGCTCTTGCGGGATCGGCGATCATCGTCGGCCCCGTCTTCGAGGGTGAAGGCGCCTGGGGCATGGCGATCGTCGAGGTCGAGGATCAGGCGGCGGCGCAGCTTCTTGCCGACGGCGATCCGATCATTGCTTCCGGTTTCGGTTTCCGCTTCGATATCCTGCCGATGCCCTCGATCATCTCGCGGCCGCCTGCCGTCTGAAACGCATAAACGAAAACACACGAAATCAGGATCTGAACAATGGCCACAGAAATCCGCGTTCCAACTCTCGGTGAATCCGTCAGCGAGGCAACCGTCGGCACCTGGTTCAAGAAGGTCGGCGACGCCATCAAGGCCGACGAGCCGATTCTCGAGCTTGAAACCGACAAGGTGACCATCGAAGTTCCAGCACCCGCCTCCGGCACGCTTTCGGAAATCGTCGTTGCTGCCGGCGAGACCGTCGGCCTCGGCGCGCTGCTCGGCCAGATCGCCGAAGGGGCTGCCGCTGCTGCCGCGCCTGCTGCTGCTGCACCGGCCGCCGCGCCTGCTGCTCCGGCTCCCGCCCAACCGGCCGCTGCTGCTCCGGCCCAGCCGGCGGTTGCCGCCGCTGCTGCGTCGTCCTCGAGCGCCTCCGTCTCCACCATGCCGCCGGCACCGGCAGCTTCGAAGATGCTTGCCGAAAACAACCTTTCCGCCGATCAGGTCGACGGCAGCGGCAAGCGCGGCCAGGTGCTGAAGGGCGACGTCATCGCCGCCGTCGCCAAGGGCATTTCCGCTCCGGCGGCCGCCCCCGCGGCAACGCCTGCCGCCGCGCGCGGCCCGTCGACGGTCGAGGATGCCTCGCGCGAAGAGCGCGTGAAGATGACGCGCCTGCGCCAGACGATCGCCAAGCGCCTCAAGGATGCGCAGAACACCGCCGCCATGCTGACCACCTACAATGAGGTGGACATGAAGGCGGTCATGGACCTGCGCAACAAGTACAAGGACATTTTCGAGAAGAAGCACGGCGTCAAGCTCGGCTTCATGGGCTTCTTCACCAAGGCGGTGACGCATGCGTTGAAGGAATTGCCGGCCGTCAATGCCGAAATCGACGGCACCGACGTCATCTACAAGAACTATTGCCATGTCGGCATGGCCGTCGGCACGGACAAAGGCCTCGTCGTTCCTGTCATCCGCGACGCCGACCAGATGTCGATCGCCGAAATCGAGAAGGAGCTCGGCCGTCTTGCCAAGGCAGCCCGTGACGGCTCGCTCTCCATGGCCGACATGCAGGGCGGCACCTTCACCATCACCAATGGCGGCGTCTACGGTTCGCTGATGTCTTCGCCGATCCTCAACGCGCCGCAGTCCGGCATTCTCGGCATGCATAAGATCCAGGAGCGGCCGGTTGCGATCGGCGGCCAGGTGGTCATCCGTCCGATGATGTATCTGGCGCTGTCCTACGATCACCGTATCGTCGACGGCAAGGAAGCGGTCACCTTCCTCGTGCGCGTCAAGGAAAGCCTGGAAGATCCGGAACGCCTGGTTCTCGATCTCTAAGGGAGCGCTTTCGATGCGGAACCGGATCATGCGAGCGGCGCGTCTTCTTCTTTGCGCTGCCGCCGCGCATGTCCCGGTCTCCGCATCGGCCGCCGGCTGGGATATCGGCAAGGCAAGCAGCAATTTCGGACTGGTGGCGCTTGGTGATGCCGAACTCTCCGGCCGGTCGATCGGCGTCATCCACATGGGCAATGTCGAGCTGACATCGGGGCGCATCGTCGCCGCCGACCCGCTCGCGCAGCCCGATCGTCCGGCGCTCGCAAGAACGGTTGCACCGGGCGAGTATCCGGTGACGCTCTACCAGGCCTTCGGGCGCATCGCTGCCGCCAGCATGCGGTTTGCCGAGGGCAAGCCGGATCGTTGGGAGCTTGCGGTCCTGCCTGGGCAGGACCCGGCAACGCTGAAGGACGGCGAGATCTTCGGCTACCCTGTCGATGCCGGCCTCGGCTGTTACATGGACGCCGATACGCTTGGTCTGATTGGAGAACGTGAAGGGCAGGCGCAGGCGCAGAAACCGGATTCCGACGTCAATTATTATGACGACGTGCTGGCGTCGGACCTTGAGGCCAGCAAGGGCATCTATGCGTTGCATCGGCCGGTCGCCGACAAGAAGGGCAACGTCGCGGTGTTCTGGAGCGGCTGGGGCGACGGTTTTTATCCGGTCTTCTGGGGGCTAGACAAGGACGGCCATGCGCTGGTGCTGCTGACGGATTTCAGCGTCGTCGAGAATGCCGACGGGCGGAAGGAGCCGAAGCTGCAATGAGCGGAAGGATCGTGATCACGACGAGACGGAAAGGCGTGGCTGCAATCGCAGCCGCGGCGTTTTTCGCCGTTCCGGCTTCCACCTTCGGTGCGGCATGCAAGCAGGAACGGGCCGTCTACGTCGATCGTGACGGTGCCTATGAATTGCGCTTTGCGCCGCTGAATTCACCGTCGGCCGCCGCAAGCAACCAATTCAAGGTCAGCGCGCTCAAGACACCCGTCGTGATGGACGGTTATGTCATGCCCTCGGAAGATCCGGTGCGCGCCATCGGCATCCTGATGTTCAACTGCCCCGAGGGGGATGCGACCGGCGCCGATCTCGATGCCTGCACGGTCTGGCAGGGCGCCGTCTATGGCATGGATGCCAAGGGTGAGATGGACAATTTGCAGCCCGAAGGCGCTGAAGCGGCCGAAAAGCTCGTGCTTCCCGGCCTTGGTCCCGCCATCCGCGAATCCAGCGCCTGGGGCGAGGGCAAAGCCGTGGTGGCACCGTGGGACGTGCTGACATTTAAGGAGTGTGCGACATGAGCGATGCACCTGTGGTTCTCATTACCGGCGGAAGCCGGGGTATCGGCGCTGCGGCTTCACGGCTCGCCGCGCGCCAGGGCTGGCGTGTCGCGGTGAACTACGCCGCCAACCGTCAAGCCGCGGATGCCGTTGTGGCTGCGATTGTCGAGGATGGCGGCGAGGCTGTGGCGATCCAGGGCGATGTCGGCAAGGCTGCGGATATCGTCTCGATGTTCACGGCGGTCGACCGGCATTTCGGCCGGCTCGACGGGCTCGTCAACAATGCCGGCATCGTCGATTACCCGCAGCGCGTCGACGAGATGTCGGTAGAGCGGATCGAGCGCATGCTGCGCGTCAATGTGACCGGCTCGATACTCTGCGCCGCAGAGGCCATCCGCCGTATGTCGAGCCGGCATGGCGGGAAGGGCGGGGTGATCGTCAATATCTCGTCGATGGCGGCGATCCTCGGTTCGGCGACGCAGTATGTCGATTATGCCGCCTCGAAGGCGGCGATCGACACGTTCACCGTCGGGTTGGCGCGCGAGGTCGCAGCCGAGGGTATCCGCGTGAATGCGATAAGGCCTGGCGTCATCGAAACCGACCTCCATGCCTCCGGCGGCCTGCCGGATCGGCCGCGCGAGCTGGCGCCGTCGATCCCGATGCAGCGCGCGGGCACGCCCGAGGAGGTGGCGGATGCGATCCTCTACCTTCTGTCTTCGTCGGCTTCCTATATCACCGGCGCGATTCTCAATGTGAGCGGCGGCCGCTAGAACGACTAGGAAAAACAGCCTGCAATATATTCTCGAATTCCTCGGCCTGATCTCGCGCGCGGCCGATTAAACGAAAAATCCAAAGGGAAAGAAGCAATGTCCTACGATGTGATCATTATCGGAACCGGCCCGGGCGGCTATGTCTGCGCCGTCAAGGCGGCCCAGCTTGGCCTCAAGGTCGCCGTCGTCGAAAAGCGGGTGACCTATGGCGGCACCTGCCTGAACGTCGGCTGCATTCCGTCGAAGGCGCTGCTGCATGCCTCCGAAATGTTCCATCAGGCCGGCCACGGGATGAACGCGCTCGGTATCGACGTCCAGGCGCCGACGCTCAATCTCGCCAATATGATGGCCCACAAGGATGCGACGGTGAAGTCGAATGTCGACGGCGTCGCCTTCCTCTTCAAGAAGAACAAGATCGATGCCTTCCAGGGCATCGGCAAGATCGTCTCGGCCGGCAAGGTTTCCGTCACCGCCGACGACGGCAAGGTGCAGGAGATCGAAGGCAAGAACATCGTCATCGCCACCGGCTCCGACGTCGCCGGCATTCCCGGCGTACAGGTCGAGATCGACGAAAAGACCATCATTTCGTCCACCGGCGGCATCGCGCTGGAGAAGGTGCCGGAAACGCTGATCGTCGTCGGCGGCGGCGTCATCGGGCTCGAGCTCGGTTCCGTCTGGTCGCGCCTCGGCGCCAAAGTCACCGTCGTCGAATATCTCGACACAATCCTTGGCGGCATGGACGGTGAAGTCTCCAAGCAATTCCAGCGCATGCTCGCCAAGCAGGGCATTGATTTCAATCTCAGCGCCAAGGTTACCGGCGTCGAAAAGGGTGATAAGGGCGCCAAGGTCACCTTCGAGCCCGTCAAGGGCGGCGACAAGGTGACGCTCGACGCCGAAGTCGTGCTGATCGCCACCGGCCGCAAGCCCTATACGGCGGGCCTCGGCCTCGAAGAAGCTGGTGTTGCGCTCGACAATCGCGGCCGTGTCGAGATCGACGGTCACTTCAAGACCAATGTCGCCGGCATCTATGCGATCGGCGATGTGGTCAAGGGTCCGATGCTGGCGCACAAGGCGGAAGACGAGGGCGTGGCGCTTGCCGAAATCCTCGCCGGGCAGCATGGCCATGTGAACTACGAGGTCATTCCGAGCGTCGTCTATACCCAGCCGGAAATCGCTTCCGTCGGCAAGACCGAGGAAGAGCTGAAGGCGGCAGGCGTCGCCTACAAGGTCGGCAAATTCCCATTCACGGCCAACGGCCGGGCGCGTGCGATGCTGGCGACGGACGGCTTCGTCAAGATCCTTGCCGACAAGGAAACCGACCGGGTGCTCGGCGGCCATATCGTCGGCTTCGGCGCCGGCGAGATGATCCACGAGATCGCCGTGCTGATGGAATTCGGCGGTTCGTCGGAAGATCTCGGCCGTACCTGCCACGCGCATCCGACAATGTCGGAAGCGGTGAAAGAGGCTGCGCTCGCAACCTTCTTCAAGCCGATCCATATGTAACCTTACATATTCGTAACAAAGCATACAGCCGCTTGCCGGAAGGCAGGCGGCTGTTTTAGTTGTTGCGTATCATTGAGTTCAGCATCCGCGAAGGTCCAGAAATGCAGCAGCCGTCCATCATGAGTTACAGCCTGAGCCAGCGTTTTCTTCATTGGGCCGTTGCCCTGCTGATCTTCTTCAACCTGCTGTTTCCCGATGGCATGAATATCTGGCATCGGCTCATGCGCAGGGGCCAAGTGCCAACGCCGGAGCAGATTTCATCGGCGAATATCCATGCCTATGTCGGCATCGCCATCCTGGTGCTTGCCATCCTCAGGCTCGGGCTGCGTTTTACCAAGGGTGTTCCGGATGAGATGGCGCAGGAGCCGGCGATCTTCCGTCTTGCAGCGAGGCTTGCCCATGCCGGCCTTTACATCCTGATCTTCGCGATGCCGCTTTCCGGCATCGCCGCCTACTATTTCGGTATCGATCCCGCCGGTTCGTTCCACGCGGATGTGCTGAAAATCATTCTCTGGGCGCTGATCGCAGCGCATGTCGCCGGCGCCCTCGTCCATCAGTTCTATTGGAAAAGCAATGTTCTGCGCCGCATGACGCTCGGCTGATCAGGAAGGCTCTAGGCGGGTTCAGTTCACCGCGGTGACGGTGAAGCCCTGCTGGCGCAGCAGTTCGATGACGCCGTCCTTGCCGGGCAGATGCAGGGCGCCGACGGCCATGAAGACGTTGCCGCTGTCGAGGATGGGGGCGGCGCGTTCGGCCATCACCTTGTTGCGGTCGAGGATGATGCGCTGCTCGAAGGCGGCATAATCGTTGGTTTCGCCCTCTTCTTCAGGCGTCACTGTTTTCAGCATCGGCATGGTCATGCCGATATCGCCGGAGAGGTAGAGGTCGGTCATCGTCTCGACGACATCGCTCATCTTGTCGCCGAGTTCCAGCGTCTCGATCAGCGACTTCAGATGGAATTCGACCGGCAGATCGGCCATGGCCTGGATCTGCTCGGCAAGGGTTTCCAGCCCCTTGACCTGTTTGCCCTGAGCAATGGCATCGGTGGCGATCTTCTGGTCGAGGAACTGCGCGCCTTTTGCCTTGCGGGCGATTTCGCAGGCCGGCAGGGCGACGGCGCTCGATATCATCCAGGGCCGCATCCGGGAAACGGCGCTGATCGGGATACCGCGCTGCTTGAGGCCGGTTTCGAGACGCGTGTAATCCTCGGGAGAAAGCAGCTTGTCGATCGTCGTGCCGTCGGTGAACATCGTCAGCTCCGGCTTTGCGAGTAGGGCGGCGGTCGCCTTTCGCTCATCGAGGATCTCGTCGGATTCGATGATGATCGTGTCGGCGGCGTCGTGGGCTGCCTGGGCGCGTGGCGGCAGGGCCAGCACGCGCGGATCGGTGACATGCATGCTGCCGAGCAGCCAAGAGGGTGCAAGTCCCGGCTTCTCGATCTTCCAGAAGATACCCTTGCCGTTCGGCGTGGCGTCAGCTTCCTTCAGCGCCTCGGCATAGCGGGCAGGGTCGTTCTGCTGCAGCTCGACCATCAGGTTGCGGCCGGTACAGACGACGTCTTCAGCCGCTGCCGGTCTTGCCGTCAGGAAGGCGGCAAATAGCGCGGCAAGAAGCAGCATGTGAAAGGCCGCGATCAGCCAGAGCAACAGATTGGCCGGTACTGCGAGGTAAGACGTCCGGCGGCCGATTGATGTCGTCATGATGGGTGTTCCGATCACATGCTCTATAGGCTTCATGCTCTACGCCCGGCTTGCGCATATTCCTTTAAGAGAAGGCCTTAACGAGAGCTTAAAGCGCCTCACATTCAATCGCATCCATGCGATGCGCTTTAAGCCTATCGTATATGCATGTCGTTGCCCCAAAACCGCTGCGCACTTTTGGGCGACATCCATTACGCTCGCGGATGCGCCCGATCATACACCTCGAGCAGCCGCGATGCATCGACGCCGGTATAGACCTGAGTTGTGGAAAGGCTGGCATGGCCGAGCAATTCCTGGATGGTGCGCAGATCACCGCCGCCGGCAAGCAGATGGGTGGCGAAGGAGTGGCGCAGTGCATGCGGTGTCGCCGTCTCCGGCAGGCCGAAGGCGCTGCGCATCTTCTGCATGGTGCGCTGGATGATCGCAGCCTGCAGCTTGCCGCCGCGGGCGCCGCGAAACAGCGGTTCTCCGCTTTCGAGATGGTRTGGGCAGAGCGCTCGGTATTTCTCGACGGCATCGAAGACCACAGACAGCAGCGGCACCAGCCGCGTCTTGTTGCCCTTGCCGGTGATGCGCAGAGTCGTCGCGCCCTTCTGCAGGTCGGCGGGAGTCAGATCCAGCGCTTCGGAGATGCGCAGGCCGCAGCCGTAGAGCAGCGTCATCACAGCTGCGTCGCGCGCCGCAATCCAGGGTTCGTCGTGGAGCTGGGCGTCGTCGCTGACGACGGTGATCGCCTGGGTGTCCGACAGCGGCTTGGGCAGCGATTTCGGCTGTTTCGGCGAGCGCACCGCGGCAGCACCGGCGGCATTGACCAGGCCCTTCTTTTCGAGATGGCGCAGCAGCGAACGGAGACCGGCGAGATTGCGGCCGAGCGATCGGGCGCCGGAGCCCTGCTTGCGCCGGGCCGCGAGGAAGGCGCGGAAATCGGCGGGGCGCAATTCCCTGATATCGCGGAGCGTCGCCGGGCCGGCGAGATGGCCGGTCAGAAAGGTCAGAAACTGGCGGGTATCGCGCTCGTAGGCGTCGAGCGTGTGCTCGGAAAGACGGCGCTCCCCGGCGAGGTTTTCGAGCCACGCGGCCCGTTCCGCCATCAGGCGCTGATCGGCGATAACAAGCAGTTCGTTCACGTTGCGGGCCTTGATTTTGCCTTCAAGTCCGCCAATTTGGAGCAGGAACAGTTATGGAATTGCTAATGCCGGCCAAGCCTTTGTCATCCTTCGATCATATTCTACTGCGATAGCTTATACCCCATAAACAGGATCTTTCATGGCACGGCGCGATTCCATGACGGCTTTCGGACAGCTCGCGGAAGCGATCGCTCTCGTTTCACAGGGAAAGCCCGGTCATATCGTCGATACGCTGATTGCCGAACGCGGCCAGAGGATCGTGAAAAATCCGCTCTGGCCGGTCATGCGGCCGTTCCTCTACACATTGCTGCGCTATAACAAGGCGCTCGAATTCGCCAATGCGGTCGCCAAAATGCCGGGCTTCCAGTCGTTCGAATATATGAGCGACATGCTGAAACTCGACATCGGCATCACCAACGGCGAACGCATTCCTGATACCGGCGGCTTCATCCTCGTCAGCAACCATCCGACCGGCATCGCCGACGGCGTTGCCGTGTTCGATCTTTTGAAAGCGCGCCGGCCGGACATGATGTTCTTTGCCAATCGCGATGCCATCCGCGTCAATCCACGGTTTGCCGAGATGATCATTCCCGTCGAATGGCGGGAGGAGCATAAGAGCAAGCTGAAAGCGCGCGAAACGCTGCAGCTGACAAACCATGCGGTGAAGGAAGGCAAGGCGACAGTGCTCTTTCCCTCAGGCCGCATCGCCTATTGGGCGAACGGCCGGCTGAACGAACGTCCGTGGAAGACCTCGGCCGTTGGGCTTGCGCGCAAATACAATCTGCCGATCCTTCCCATCCATATGACGGCACGCAATTCGGGGCTGTTCTACTGGCTGGCGAAATGGTCGACGGAGCTTCGCGACATGACTGTCTTTCACGAACTGCTGAACAAACGCGGCGACCGCTTCGATTTCGTCATCGGCAATCTCATTCCGGCCGAACATCTGGACGGCGACCTCAACGAGGTGACGAAGGCGCTGGAGAAACATACAGTGCACGACATGGCAGCCGATGGTGACGCGAGTTTCGTGCCGGTCGGCCTGCCGGCTGCGGCGCCGCGCCGCGAGATTCYGGTTCCTGCAATCTAAAACCATCGGCATTGCCATGACAATTGATATCCGCAGGCTCCGCGATCGGTTGCCGCAGGAGATGGCAGGTCTCGAAAGCGAGGCCCGGCGGGAAGGCTATCGCCATGTCGCCCGCCTTATCGACGAATGGTCGGCCGGCGATATCAGGTTCGAACATCACGGCGAAAGGCTACTTGGCGCCTATGTCGATGATGCGCTCATCGGCACAGGCGGCATGACCGTCGACTCCGTAATGTCAGGGGCGTTGCGGATGCGGCGTTTCTACATTCGTCCTGCAATGCGCGGGCGCGGCATCGGCCGGATGCTTGCCCTGGCTCCGCTCGATCATGCGCGTTCCTGCTGCAGCATCGTCACCGTTCATGCGGGAAACGATGCTGCGGCGAGGTTCTGGGAGTCGCTCGGGTTTCAGCCCCACGGACGAGATGGACATAGCCATCTGCTCGAGCTGCACCGCCACAGCGATGATCCAGCGGCTTCGGATTTGCGCCGGTGCGTTACGCCCCGATCTCCTTGAGGCGGATGGCCTGACGTGCCAGCAGCCGCTCGACATCGGCAATATCAAGCGCCGAGAGCTTGGCGCCTGGCTTGCGCAGGGTGGCGGACTTGATCACGCCGCGCTTGGCAAGCACGTATTTGCGCGAGGCAAGGCCGATGCCCTGCTGCTGTTCGTAGCGGGCGAGCGGCAGATAGGCATCGAAGATCGCATGGGCGCGATCGGGATTTCCGGCGGCATAGGCCTCGACGACGCCCACCATCATCTCGGGATAACAAAAGCCGGTCATGGCGCCATCGGCACCGCGGCCCATCTCTTCGGGCAGGAAAAGCCCGCCATTGCCGCAAAGGATCGAGATGCGCCGCATGGCGCCCTTGTCGCTGGCGGCGCGAAGTGCCGAGATCTTCGAAAGACCCGGCCAATCCTCGTGCTTGAGCATGACGCAGTTCGGCACCTCGTTGACGATGCGCTCGATGACCTTGGGCGCGATCGTCACATTGGTTGTGAGCGGATAGTCTTGCAGCACGAAGGGCGTATCGCCCAGGGCCTCGCCGACCGACTGGTAGAAGGCGAAAGCCTGATCGTCGGTCTTGACGGTCCAGGGCGGCGCGACCATGACGCCGGCCGCACCCTTACCCATGACGGCTTCGGCGAGTTCGCTCATCGGCGCAAGCCCTGGCGCCGAAACGCCGACGACGACGGGAAGACGCCCGTCGAGGCGCTTCAGCACCCGTTCGACGACTGTCCGCGATTCCTCGGCGGTCAGCTTCGGAGCCTCGCCGAGCTGGCCAAGCACCGTCAGGCCGGTGACGCCGGCACCCTCGTAGAAATCGACCATGCTGTCGATACTGGCGAGATCGAGCGCGCCGTCATCGGTGAAGGGGGTTACGGCAATCACATAGACGCCCTTGGCATCTTCGGTCAGTCTGGCCATTCCTACTCTCCAAGTCAGCGGCCGAAGAACAGCGCTTCGGCATTTCGAACAAAAATCCTTTCGGCCATCGTGGGATCGTCGATGGTGGCCTGCATGGTCTCGATCAGCTCGGCGTCATCGGGCATGCCGTCCCACAATTCGGTGTGCGGCCAGTCGCTGCCCCAGAGCAGCCTTTCTGCGTGGGTGGYGGCGAGGGCGCGACCGACCTCGGCGAAACCTTGATCGTTCATGTCCTTCGTCAAGCGGTAGGGCGCGGTGACTTTGACATAGGTATCAGCCGCGTCCATCAGCCTTCTCAGCCCATCGACATGCCGTGATCTCGTCTCCGTGGCAAGCGGAATGAAGCCGAGATGATCGATGATGATGGGCAGGCGAATGCCGGACAGCGCTGCCGCGATGTCGGGAAGTTGTTCGGGATTGATCTGCAATTGCAGCGACCAGCCGAGAGGGGCAATGCTTTCCGCCAGTGTCCTGGCGGCGGCGAGCGGGAGGCCGCCCCTGTTGCGCGTGTTGATCCGCACGCCGCGCACGCCGAGCCGGTCGAGCCGCTCGATTTCGGTCTCCGCGGTTTCGGGATCGATGACGACGATGCCGCGCAGACGATCTGGATAGGCGGCCAGCGCCTCCAGCAGCACCCTGTTGTCGAGGCCATAGACGCTTGGCTGCACCAAAACGCCTCTGGCGATACCGAGGTTGCCGGAGAATTCGATCCAATCGGAAATCGTCGCGATGTCAGGCGTGTAGCTGCGTGGGGTGTTGAGCGGAGCGCCGGCACGAAAGACGTGGAAATGCGTATCGACCGTGCCTTGCGGCAGTGCCGCCCACGGCAGCCGCGTCAGCGGCCGGCGGGGCAGGCAAAGCGGTGCCTCCATATCAGCGGCGCTCATCGCGCGTCGAGCTCCTCGCTTTGCAGGAAGTCGAAGTCGGCGCCTTCGTCGGCCTGGAGCACGCGCTCCTGATAGAGCTTGGCATAGCCGCGCGACGGCGCGGGCGAAGGCCGATTGACGACATCAAGCATGCGGCGATCGAATTCCGCCTGGTCGATATCGAGATCGATACGCCGGCCCTCGACGTCGAGGCGAATGTGATCGCCGGTGCGGACGATCGCCAGAGGGCCACCATCGGCGGCTTCAGGCGCGATATGGAGGATGATCGTGCCGAAGGCCGTGCCGCTCATGCGGGCATCGGAAATCCGCACCATGTCCTTCACGCCCTGCCGCGCCAGCTTGCGGGGGATGGGTAGATAGCCGGCTTCCGGCATGCCCGGTGCACCTTTTGGCCCGGCATTACGCAGAACCAGGATGTCGTCGGCGTTGACGTCGAGATCGTCGCTGTCGATGCGCAGCGTCATATCCTCGACGGAATCAAAGACCACGGCGCGGCCGATATGCTGGAGCAGATCCTTGGTGGCAGCGGATTGTTTGATGACGGCGCCGCGCGGCGCAAGATTGCCGTGCAGGACCGCGATCGTTCCGATCGGCTTCAACGGTTTCTCGACGGTGCGGATGATGGTCTGGCCGGGCTCATCGACGACATCGTCGATGATTTCGCCGATGGTTCTGCCGTAGACCGTCGGGGCGCTGCCGTCGATTTCATGGCGCACCGCCTTCAACAATGCCGGGACGCCGCCCGCCTCGTGGAACTGCTCCATGTAATGCTGACCGGAGGGCTGCAGGTCGACGAGCAAGGGAATGCTTCGGCCCAGCCGGTCGAGTTCGGCCATGTCGAGGCGCAGGCCGAGGCGGCCGGTTATCGCGGCAAGATGGACGACGGCATTGGTCGAGCCGCCCATCGCCTGCAGCGCGACGAGGCCGTTGCGGATTGCCTGTGGCGTCAGGATATCACGCACCGTCGGTGCGGCCTCATCCATGGCGAGACGCGCCGCGACACGGCCCGTCTCCTCGGCAAGGCGAACCCGTTCGGATTCGACGGCGGGCGCCGAACCGGCGCGGGGAAGGCAGAGACCCATGACTTCGGTCAGGTTCGCCATGGTGCTCGCCGTGCCCATCACCGTGCAGGTGCCGATCGAGCTGGCCAGCTTGTTGTTGACCTCAGCGATCTCGGCCTCGTCGATCTCTCCGGCGCGGAAGCGTCCCCAGAAACGGCGACAATCCGTGCAGGCGCCGAGCCGTTCGCCCTTGTGGTGGCCGACGGCCATTGGACCGGTCGGAAGGAAGATCGCCGGTATCTCGCTGCTGGCCGCCGCCATGATCTGGGCCGGCAGGGTCTTGTCGCAACCGCCGATCAGGACGACAGCATCCATCGGCTGGGCGCGGATCATCTCTTCCGTTTCCATCGCCATCAAGTTGCGCAGATACATCGAGGTCGGCGAGGCAAAGCTCTCGTGGATCGAGATTGTCGGAAACACCATGGGCATCGCACCCGTCAGCATTACGCCGCGCTTGGTTGCCTCGATGAGTTGCGGCACATTGCCGTGACAGGGGTTGAAATCACTGTAGGTGTTGGCGATGCCGACGATCGGACGGTCGAGCGCATCGTCCGAATAACCCATGGCCTTGATGAATGCCTTGCGCAGGAAAAGGGAGAATCCCTGATCGCCGTAACTCGTCAGCTTGCGACGAAGACCGTTCGACAAACCTGTTCCTCCCTCGCCAAATTGATCCATAGCCGTGCTGTCAGCGTAGAGGGATACGGGTGATTGTCAATAAATAAGATGGCGTCACTGTATCATATTTTTGGATTTCTTCGGCGATCATTATAAAATACAATGGAAATCTGCGAAATTAGTGCTTTCGCTCGACAGTCAGATGATTGGCTTTTGCAAAGAAGCCGGATAGATTATTGATAAAATGGGATTGAATGCAGAGGAAACGCGATGATGGAAACGAGACGACGGCGTATCGGCATTATCGGTGCCGGCTGGGTCAGCGCCTACCATCTGCCTGCATGGATGCGGCAATCGGAAAGGGCCGAGGTCGTGGCGATTGCCGACCCGTCGCCGAGTGCGATCGCAGCCCGGCTTGCTGCCTTCGACGTCGCGCGCAACTATACGAGCGCGCAGGCGATGCTGGATGCCGAGCGGCTCGATGCCGTGGATATCTGCGCGCCGCGGGAGTTCCATGTCGAACTGGTCCGGCTGGCGGCGGCAAAGGACCTCGATATCATCTGCCAGAAGCCGCTGGCACCTTCCTACGGCGATGCGGTCGAGCTGCTGGCAGGTCTTTCCGGCAGGGGCAGACTGATGATCCACGAGAACTGGCGGTTCCGCGCCTATTATCGGCGGCTGAAGGCGTGGCTCGACGAGGGGCTTGCCGGCGAGATCCGCCAGGTGCAGTTCGAATTCCTGTCCAGCGGCATGATAGCGGATGCGGAAGGAAAAAGGCCGGCGCTGGTGCGCCAGCCCTTTTTCCGGACGCAAGAGCGGCTGCTGGTCATGGAAGTCATGATCCATCATCTCGATACGCTGAGATATCTTCTGGGCGAGATGGAGGTGGTGATTGCGCGGCTTGAGAGGAGCAATCGCGATATCGTCGCGGAGGATGTCGCGAGCGTCGTCCTCCGCCGGACGAGCGACGGCGTTCTCGTCACCATCAATGCCAATCTCGCCGCGCATGGCGCGCTGCCGACGCCGCGCGATCACTTGCGCATCTTCGGGACGCGCGGCACGCTCGAACTTAACGGCAATCTGCTCTCGGCTGAGGGTGGGCGGCAATGCCGGGAGAGCTTCGATCCTGACGAGACCTACCAAGGCGCCTATGATGCGACCATCGCGCATTTCCTCGACAGTCTCGATGGAAAGGTGGCGATGGAGACATCGCCGGGCGACAACATCAAAACGCTTGCTCTTGTCGAGGATATCTATCGCTTGAGCCGGTTCGACCCGGAACGCAATCCACTGTAACATGGCTCGCCGCCGTCAGAGGAGATGACATTGCAGACGCTCAACGAAAGCCGCGAAGACGGCATCGAGCATGACGATCTAAGTATTGCCCGCGCGCTGGAGGAGGACATCATCTTCGGGCGGCTGGCGCCTGGAACCCGTCTGACCGAAGACACGCTCCTTGCCCGCTTTCACGTCACGCGCCATTTCGCCCGGCAGGCGATCGTGCAGCTCGAAACGATGGGCATCGTGGTTCGGGAGCGCAACAAGGGCGCGACGGTCCGTTCGTTGACTGCTCGCCAGGTTCAGGAAATCTACGACGTTCGGGAACTGCTGCAACGGCAGGCGGCGCTGTGGATAAAGCTGCCGGCACCCGAGGCATTGATCGAGGAACTGCTGGCGCTGCACGAAGAGCATGGCCGCCACATCGAATCCGGCTATCTCAGGGGTGTGCACGAGGCCAATGACAAATTCCACCTGACGCTCTTCGGCGCCTGCGGCAATGCGCATCTGGTGCAATCGATCGAGCTCTATATGCGGCTCAGCCTGCCGGTGCGCGCCAATTCGATGTCGAGCAAGGAATCGCTGCGCATCTCGCACGAACATCACCGGCTGATGATCGAGATGCTGCGCGGTGGGGATAACTGGGTCCTCGCCCAGCTCTGCGTCGACCATCTGCAGCCGAGCAAGAAACGCTATCTCGCCTATGTCAGTGACAACTGACGCGACCGGCCGCTTGAAAGGGAGCGCAAACTTTCGATTGCGCTCCCTTCGCCTACCGGCTCACCAATCGAGGCGCAGGAGAGACACGCCCTGACGCGGTAGGGAGACTTTGAGGGTGATCTTGCCGTCATCGACCTTAGCCGATGCCTCACCTTCGATCTCGGCGAGTTTTCCCGAGGCTTCCAGCCTGGCATAATCTTCGCCGGCCGGATTCTGCGGCTTGCCCATCGCCTTCCAGACGCCGAAAGCGTTGGAATGCTCCTCGTCCATCCTGAAATGTTTGAGCGAGGCGGACTTGCCGTCCCAGCCGTCGAGATTGACCACAATGTCGGCGGACGGCCCGGCTTCATCATCGTCGTGGTAGTGCCAGAGGAGAATGGAAACGCCCTTGTCGTCGCGGGTCGCCACGACGTTGACATCAGGCTTGCCGCGAACGCCATGGCTCATGATATCCTCGATGTCGCGGCGATAATCGCTTTCCGATTCCAGCCATTCGCCGCCGAGTTTGCCGAGCATGCGGAAGCCGTTGAGAACAGCCTTGTCGACGCCGTTGGTGGCAAGATCGCGAAAGCCGTCGAAATAGGGCTGGTCGTCGAAGAGGAAGGCCCAGGTCACTGCACCTTCGATATGGATGTTGGCGCGTCTTGCCAGTTCGTAAGTGCGGATCATGCTTTCGACGACATAGACGCCGTAAAGCGGGCCGTTGCGATAACCGTTCTGCGGATGGACGCGTGCAGAGCAGGCCGCACAGCCTTCCGGATCGGATTCACCGATCACCACGGGCAGGTGCCGGAGTTCCGGAAACTCGTTGATGATGGCAAGGTTCGTCTCGATATCGCGGAGCTGCTTGTGCAGGCCCATCCGGACGTGACCCTCGTAGATCACGGGATTGCCTTTGGCATGGAAGGCGAGGAAATCGATCGGCGACTTGTTGTCGACCACGTGCTTGAGGAAGGCGCGCAGGAAGGTCTGGGCCTTTTCATTGGCAAAGGCGCCGCAGGTGTGCGGACCGCCGACGCGGGCATTCGGCAAGGCACGCTTCAGGGCCTTGGCGCTGACATCATACATTTCGCAGAATTGCGGGATGGTGCCGGTCCAGTAGTGACCATCCGGTTCGTTCCACACTTCCCACGGCCAGCTTGAAACGACGTCCTCGCCATATCTCTCGGCGAGATGCCGTGCCCATGCTTCGATCAGGTTGCCCCATTTCTTCAGGTCCGTCGGCGGAGCCGTCCAGCCGGTGGTGATCGTTGCGTATTTGTCGGCCGGTTCCCATTGGTGACGATAAGGACCGTCGAAATCGGAGAGCGCCTCCGGCGTGAAGCCGATCTGAATCAGCGGAATGTTGCCGGCTTCGACATAGGTGTCGAAGATCTTATCGATGATCGTCCAATCATAGACCGGATTGCCGTTCGCATCCTCGGTATAGGCATTGGTCGAACCCCATTTGAGGGCAGGCAGGCCGTCGCCGCTGGTTAGAAGATTGTGCGCACGGATGCGGGGCGGCTCGGGGCTCAGCTCGGTGAGTTCCTTGAGCAGCTTCCTGCCGTGCGGGGAGTAAGTGTAGTTCGGCTCGTCGTATCCGAACCAGTTCCACAAGGGTTCGTATTTGCCGGTTGGCCGGTTGGCGTGAACGGAGATTGTCACGTCATAGGGGCTGCTCATCCTGGTGTCCTCTTGAACGGTCATGCCAAAGCCTCCTCCCGAAAGCAGCCGACCTGTCTGGTGATGAAGTGCGGCCTCTTGGGAGGGCGCCGCGCTCGCCGCAAAAGCTAAGCCAAACGCTCACTTTGTCAATAATATAAAAAAGCGCATCGGCGCCCTGCGTCAAAAATGCCTGAAAATGCGCTATTTTTTATAGTCTGCAAAATTATCAGTTGCCGTTTCTCAAAAAATTGTCGATAACTACCGCGTGAGTTCGCCCGCCGCCGAGGAGTGCATGTGCCCTGCGGCACGCGCAGGCAGGGGTTCGCTGGACGCCATCGTCAATTGATTACGGGAAGCGCTCGCTGCGGCGAGTTGAGGAGGAGGAACATCCGATGAAGTTCCGTAAATATGCAGCCATTGCCTTATTGTCGCTCATGGCCCTTCCGGCATTTGCGCAGGATTTCATTGCCGGCATACCGCGCAATGAAACGCTGATCATCCAGGGTACGCCGCAGCAGAATGCCGACTGGTTCAATCTCTGGGCTCCGGGCGGCGGGGCGGCGGCAAACCTTAACGGCCTGCAGCAGCTGACCACCGATACGCTGTGGTTCATCAATCCCGAAGGCGGCAAGGATGCCTGGCAGAATGCGCTTGCCAGCGAACCGCCGCGCTACAACGCCGATTTCACCGAGATGACGGTAAAGCTGCGCAAGGGGATCTTCTGGAGCGACGGTGTCGAATTCACCAGCGACGATGTGGTCTATACCGTGCGGACGCAGATCGACCATCCCGGCATGGCCTGGAGCGCGCCCTTCACCGTCAATGTCGCGAGTATCGAAAATCCGGATCCACAGACCGTCGTCTTCCATCTGAAAAAGCCGAACTCGCGCTTTCATACACTGTTCACCGTGCGCTGGAACGCCGCCTGGATCATGCCGAAGCACGTCTTCGAGAAGGCCGCAGATCCGCTGTCTTTCAACAACAACCCGCCGGTTTCACTCGGGCCCTACCAGCTGCAGAATTATGACAAGGGTGGCAACTGGACGATCTGGAAGCTGCGCGACGACTGGCAGCGCACGTCGATCGGGCTGGCTGCGGCACAACCGCCCGAGGTGAAATACGTCGTCTATCGCGCCGCCGGCAATCCGGAGGCCCGCGTCATCGAGCAACGCAACCACAATCTCGACGTCATCAACGACATGGCGCCCGAGGGCATGTTCTCGATCATGCGCGACAGCAAGACCACAGCCTCCTGGCTGAAGGGCTTCCCGTTTGCGCATCCGGACCCGACGCTGCCTTCGGTTCTCTTCAATACGAAGAAGGCGCCCTTCGACAATAAGGACGTGCGCTGGGCTCTTGCGCTGCTGATCGACATCCGCGAAGTGGCGCTCGGCTCCTATCGCGGCGCGGCCAATATCGCCGCCCTTGCCACGCCGCCGACGGGTTCTGCCCCGGATGATTATTACGCACCGATGCAGGACTGGCTGACGAATTTCGAACTCGACACCGGTTCCCGCAAGATCAAGCCCTACGATCCCAACATCTCGTCGCAGATCGCCAATATGGTGCGCAGCCAATGGGCCGATCAGATCCCGACCGATCCGGCCAAGCTGCAGCGTACCTTCGGCTTCGGTTGGTGGAAGAAGGACGTTGAGGCTGCGACCGAGTTGCTGCAGAAGGCAGGCTTCAAGAAAAGCGGCCGCCAGTGGGTGAAGCCTGATGGGACGCCCTTAACGATCCGCCTGCAGGTGGAAGGCGATGCCATCCCGACGCTTGCCCGCGCCGGCACGGTGATCGCCCAGCAATGGTCGCAAGCCGGCATTGCCACCAAGGTCGATGTTGCCGGCCCGACCAATGGCCAGCGCCTCAGCACCGGCGATTTCGAGACGGCGATCTACTGGAGCATCGAGACCTGGGGCGGTCATCCCGATCTCTCTTTCTTCCTCGACAGCTATCATTCGGAGTTCATCAAGCCGGTCGGGCAGATCCAGCCGCCGCGCAACCTGCAGCGCTGGCAGGATCCGCGTCTCGACCAAATCATCGAGCGCAATCGGTCGATCGCCTTCGATTCGGCCGATGTCGCCAAACTCGGCCAGGACTTCCTGAAGCTCGCCGTCGAGGAAATGCCGATGATCCCGCTGATGGCCTACAACAAGTTCGCGCCGCTCGATACAACCTACTGGACCAACTATCCGAGCGCGGACAATCCCTATTCGGCCTCGGGTCCGAACTGGTCGAACATTCGCTACATGGTGGTCGGGCTGAAGGCCAATCCGGATGCGCCGAAGCCTTGATCGAGGCACAACAAAGGAAACAGCCGGCCGCCGGCTGTTTCCGTTCTGCTATTGAAGGGTCGATGTCATGAACGGCTTTCTGATCTATGCGGCAAAACGCTTTCTGCAATTTCTCTTCGTGGTCTTCACCGGCATCACGCTGGCCTTCCTGATCGCGCATTTTTCGCCGGTCGATCCGATCGAGCAGACCGTGTCGCTGTTGACGAGCTTCGGCTCTACCGATCCGCAGGCCGTCGAAATCCTTCGTGAATCGCTGCGTGAACTCTACGGCACCGGCGGCCCGCTGCTGGAGCAGTATTTCACCTTCTGGGGCCGCGTCCTGACCGGCGATTTCGGCCCGTCGCTTTCCTCTTTCCCAACCCCCGTGATGACCGTTATCGGCCGGGCATTACCCTGGACGGTCGGGCTTCTGACGCTCGCAACAATCATTTCCTGGATCATCGGCAATTTTCTCGGCGCCCTTGCCGGCTATTTCCGCAGCAGCAAGCTGCTGAAGGTTGCCGGTGCCGTCATCATGGCGCTGCAGCCGATCCCGACCTACATCATCGGCCTCAGCCTGGTGATCCTCTTCGGTTTTATCTGGCCGATCCTGCCGATCAGCGACGGGGCGCAGGTCAATCTCGCGCCGGCCTTCAACTGGGCCTTCATCAGCTCGGTGATCGAACACGGCATCCTGCCGGCCCTGACCCTCGTGCTCGTCGGCATCGGCGGCTGGTTCATCTCGATGCGCTCGCTGGTTTCCAACATCGTCACCGACGATCACGTCGTCTATGCCGAACTTGGCGGCGTGCGCTCGCGCAGCATCTTTTCGCAATATGTGGCGCGCAACGCCATGCTGCCGCAGGTCACCGGCCTGGCACTCAGTCTCGGCAATGTCTTCGGCGGCGCCGTCATCGTCGAATTCGTCTTCAACTATCCCGGGATCGGCAAGCTTCTGATCTCCGGCATCTATTCCGGCGATTACAGCCTCGTTCTCGGTGTCACGACAATCGCCATCATCGCGGTTGCCGCCGCGGTCTTCGTGATCGACATCATCTATCCGCTGATCGATCCACGCGTGAAACTGGGGTAATCCGTGATGTTCAAAGTCCTCAGAGATCTGCTTCGCTACAACAAGGAGTTCCTGCTCGGAACCATCCTGATCTCAATCATCCTGGCCCTGATCGTGGCGTCGTTCTTCTCGCCCTATGACGAGAATGCCATCTATGTGGTCGCGCCCGACATGCCGCCTTCGGCCGAATTCTGGCTGGGCACCACCTCGCGTGGCCAGGAGGTTTTCTGGCAGATCGCCGCCTCGATGCGCAATACGCTGTTCTTCGGCATCATCGTCGCCTTCGTCAGCCGCATCATCGCCATCGCCGTCGGCCTGATCTCCGGCTATATCGGTGGGCGGACCGACCAGATCATCATGGCGGTCAACGATACGCTCGGCGCACTGCCGAATATTCCGATCCTGCTGCTTCTGGTCTTCGTGCTTCGCGACCAGATGACGTGGTTCATGCTGGCGATCACCGCGGCGCTGCTCGGATGGACGCATGACAGCCGCCTGATCCGTTCCGTCGCCCTGTCTCTCCGCCACCGGGAATTTACCCGGCACGCGGTCTTCTCCGGCATGCGGACACGACAGATCCTCATCCGCGAGCATCTGCCCTATGTCATGCCGATCGTCTTCTTCACGACGATGAACAATCTGATCTGGGCGATCGGCCTGGAGGTGACGCTCTCGGTGCTTGGATTTTCCGACATCAACCGGCCGACGATCGGCGGCATGATCTACTGGGCCAATGCGCATTCCGCGATGGTATCGGGCGTATGGTGGTGGGTCGCCTTTCCGATGCTCTTTGTCGTCGTCCTGTTCCTTGGCCTGTTCATGCTCGCCATGTCGGTGAACGAATATATCGACCCGCGCTCGCGCCTGGCCCGCATGGGAGCTTGAGGAGATGCAGAACCTGATGAGGACGCAGCCTTTGACCCTTGCCGAAAACGCTATGGACGCACTGACGATCGACGGGCTGAAATGCTATTACGTCAATGATTATTTCGGCGTGCGGCGAGAGATCCGCGCAGTCGACGATATCAGCCTGACCATCCGCAGGAACGAGATCTACGGCATTGCCGGCGAATCCTCGAGCGGCAAGACGTCGCTGATCAAGACGCTTGCCGGCGCCATCCGGCCGCCGATGCGCGTCGTCGGCGGAACGGTGAAATTCAATTTTGCCGACGGGCCGATCGATGTCTATGGCGAACCGAACAAGATGAAGGCGGCACGCTGGCGCCACCTTTCCTATATCATGCAAGGCTCTATGAACGTGCTGAACCCGGTCAGAAGGGTCAAACACGCCTTCACCGATTTCGCCTCCCGCCACATGAACCTCGATCCAGATGCCTTCCGCGCGCGCGTCGAGGCGCATCTTGCCCGCCTGCATCTCGATCCACATGTGCTCGAGGCCTTTCCGCACCAGCTTTCTGGCGGCATGCGCCAGCGTCTGACCATTGCTCTCGCCACTGTCTGCGAGCCGGAATTTATCATCGCCGACGAGCCGACGACGGCGCTTGACGTACTCGTCCAGCAGGACGTGCTGGCGCTGATCAAGGAAGTGCAGATGCGCCTGCAGTCCTCGGTCATCTTCGTGACCCACGACATGTCGGTGCATGCTGCCATCACCGACCGGCTGGCTATCATGTATGCGGGACGGCTGGCGGAGGAGGGGCCGACGCAGGCGATCTTCGACAATCCCCAGCATCCCTACACCGTCCACCTGATCGGCAGCCTGCCGCGCATCGGCGACGTCTCGACGCGAAAGAGCCTCAGGGGCAAGCCGCCGGCACTTTCGGATCCGCCCTCGGGATGCCGTTTCCATCCGCGCTGTCCGATCGCGATCGACAAATGCGCGCGTGAAGTGCCGGCCATGCTGCCGAGCGCCACCGGAGGGCGGGTCGCATGCTTCCGTGCCGGGGAGTACCAGATCCAATGAGCAGCCATTTCCTCCTCGAACTCGACCACGTCACCAAGCTCTTTCCGATCGGCGGTTTCTTCTCACGCGAGAAGATGAAGGCGGTCGATGATGTCAGCTTCGCCCTTACCGCCGACAAGCCCGAGATATTCACGATCGTCGGCGAATCCGGTTCCGGCAAATCGACGTTGGCGAAGATGATCCTCGGCAACGAAAGGGCCGATCGAGGCAGCATCCGCTTCGACGGTACGGATGTGAAGGCGGTGCGTTCCCGTAGGGATCGCGAGGCTTTCATGGCCAAGGTCCAGCCGGTCTTTCAAAATCCGTTCGAGGCCTTCAATCCGCTGACCCGGATCGACGAGTATCTGCTCGCCACCGCCCATCGCTTCAAGGGCGCGAAGAGCCGCGCCGAAAAGGAGGCGATTGCCGACGTTGCCCTTCAACGTGTCGGCCTGTCGATGGCGGAGATAAAAGGTCGTTTCTCGCATGAGCTTTCAGGCGGCCAATTGCAGCGCATCGCCGTCGCCCGTGCGCTGATACCCGAGCCGAAGCTGATCGTGGCGGACGAGCCGGTCTCGATGGTCGACGCATCGCTTCGTATGTCTATTGTCAATCTCTTCCGGGATTTGCGCGACGCACTCAACGTTTCGATCGTCTACATCACCCATGATCTTGCAACCGCCTATTATATATCCGACCGCGTGGTGATCATGCGTAGGGGCGTGGTGGTGGAGAGCGGCGATGCCAGGGACGTGCTGGAACATCCGAAACACGCCTATTCGATCGCGTTGAAGAACGCTGTCCTGCCGCCCAATCCTCGCGAGGCGTCGGCAATCATTCGCCTCCGGCAGCCCAATGGCAAGGCAAATGAAGCCTATTCCGGCGATGGCGATCGCCTGGCCAGATGAAGCTGAACCTCCGAGCTTCGATCTTTAAATTGTCGGGGTGAACCAGAACCGCCGCCCCGTCTTTGCGGTTCCAATTCCATCGATTTGCGGGCATGGTCACGCGCGATGAGCACAGATTCGTCCGATCTCTTTGGCGCGCTTTTCGAGGCACCGCCCGCGAACCGAACGGTTCCGGTGCTGGTGCCGATGCCGGCGCCCAAACCCTATTCTTATTCGGTGCCGGATGGCATGGCGGTCGAGCCCGGCTCGGTCGTGCAGGTGCCGCTCGGGCCGCGGCAGGTGATCGGCGTCGTCTGGGACGGCGGCGAAGACGGTGTCGATCCGAAGAAGCTTCGGCCGATCAGCCATGTCTTCGACTGCCCGCCGATTTCCAGGGAAATGCGGGATTTCATCGATTGGGTGGCGACCTATACGCTCTCGCCGCCCGGCCTCGTCGCCCGCATGGCGCTGAGGGCGCCGAACGCCTTCGAGCCGGAACCGATGGTGGAGGGGTTGAAGCTCGTCGGCGGCGAACCGGAGCGGATGACGCCGGCCCGCGCCCGGGTCCTCGCTACCGCCTCCGACGGCTTTTCCTGGACACGCAGCGGCCTTGCGCATGCGGCGGGTGTCTCGACGAGTGTCGTCGACGGGCTGATCACGCTCGGCATTTTTGAGGCGATATTCCTGCCGCCGCCGCCGGTGGTGGCGATGCCGGATCCGGATTTTGCTGCCGCACGTCTCGAAGGGCCGCAGAAGGAGGCAGCCGAAGAGATCGTTACCGACGTCCGCAATGGCGAATTTTCGGTGTCGCTGATCGACGGGGTGACCGGCTCCGGCAAGACCGAGGTTTATTTCGAGGCGATTGCCGAGACGCTGAAACGCGGCAAGCAGGTGTTGATCCTGCTGCCGGAGATCGCGCTGACGGCCAGTTTCATGGAGCGCTTCCAGGATCGCTTTGGGGCAAAGCCGGCCGAATGGCATTCCGATCTTGCGCCGCGCATGCGCGAAAAGGTCTGGCGCCAGGCGGTGACCGGCGAAGTGCGGGTCGTGGCGGGCGCCCGCTCGGCGCTCTTCCTGCCCTTCGAGGATCTCGGGCTGATCATCGTCGACGAGGAGCACGATCCCGCTTACAAGCAGGAGGATCGCGTCTTTTACAATGCTCGCGACATGGCTGTGGTGCGTGGCCGCATCGGTGATTTTCCGGTCGTCCTGGTGTCGGCGACGCCGTCGGTCGAAAGCCAGGTCAACGGGCAGAGCGGACGCTACAGCACCGTCCACCTGCCGACGCGTTTCGGCGATGCGGCGATGCCGGACCTGCATCTGGTCGATATGCGCAGGCACGCGCCGGAGCGGGGCGGCTTCCTGTCGCCGGTGCTGATCCGGGCGATCGGCAAGACGGTGGAGAAGCGCGAACAGGCGCTGCTCTTTCTCAACCGGCGCGGTTATGCGCCGCTGACGCTCTGCCGGGTCTGCGGCCATCGGTTCCAATGCCCGCAATGTTCGAGCTGGCTGGTGGAGCATCGTTTCCGCAAGCAGCTGCAATGCCATCAATGCGGCCATGCCGAGCGCACGCCGGAGGCCTGCCCGGAATGCGGCACGCTCGACCATCTCGTCGCCTGCGGGCCAGGCGTCGAGCGCATCGCCGAGGAAGTGGAACGGCATTTCCCGGAGGCGCGAACGATCGTTCTCTCCTCGGATATCATGGGCGGGGTAAAGCGGCTGCGGCTGGAGCTGGAAGCGATCGCCAAGGGCGAGGCCGATATCGTCATCGGCACCCAGCTTGTCGCCAAGGGACATAATTTTCCGCTGATGACGCTGGTCGGCATCGTCGATGCCGATCTCGGCCTTGCCAATGGCGACCCCCGCGCGGCCGAGCGCACCTTCCAGCTTTTGTCGCAGGTGACCGGCCGGGCCGGGCGCACCGGCCTCAAGAGCCATGGGCTGCTGCAGACCTACCAGCCGCTGCATCCTGTCATGCAGGCGATCGTATCAGGCGATTCCGAAGCCTTCTACGAGCGCGAGATCACCGAACGCGAACGCGCCCTATTGCCGCCCTTCGGCAGGCTCGCCTCGATCATCGTTTCGGCCGAAACCCGCCACGACGCCGAAAACCATGCGCGCGGCATGCGCAACGCCGCACCGCAGGTGTCGGGCATCTCGGTGCTCGGCCCGGCCGAAGCGCCGCTTGCGCTGGTGCGCGGCCGCCATCGCTTCCGGCTTTTGGTGCATGGCCGGCGGAACTCGGACATGCAGGGGTTTCTGCGGGCGATGCTGTCGCAATCGCCCAAAGAGCGCGGATCGGTGCAGGTGCAGCTGGATATCGATCCGCAGAGTTTTCTCTAAATGAATGACGCCGCCATTCCCTCCCTTTTCGGCCCATGCCATAAAACACCGATTCATCCGGTGATTTGGGGCTGACGCATGGAGTTTTATTTTCCGACCGAGCTTGGCGAGCAGCTTGCTTTTTGTTCCGCCGCTTTCACGGCGCTGGCCGGCTTCATCATGATGTTTGCGCCTGGCCAAACTTTCCGTCTTCTCGGTCTGCAGGCGCAGGAGGGGCGGCCGGAAGGCTTCGGCGAGGGACGCTCGATGGGTGGTTTCTATCTCGGCTTCGGGCTGTCGGCGATCATGCTCGCCCAGGACTGGATCTACATGGCGCTCGGTGCCTCCTTCGCGATGGCTGCCTTTGCCCGTGTCATCTCGATCCTGTCCGATAAGGGGAGTAATCTCGTCAACTATTTACTTCTGGTTGTGCAGATCGCTTTGGCCGCGCTACCGCTGCTCTACGTTTTCGGCTTCACCCAGACGTGACTCTCTCTGCCGGCAGACGGCTTTTCCGGCCTGCTTCCAGGCCATTGCGCAATTTTGCGAACAGAAATTCATGTGAAAGGCGTATTCGGGCGTTACGCGTGTTGCGAGTCCGAACATCCTATGTTAGACGGACCCCGAATTTCGGAAGAAGCAAGAGGCTTCTCTTGTGATTTCTGGGGGAAATCAAAACGAATTCAAGATCATAGGTTCGGCGCCCGCCGAGAGCCGGATTTTGGGTTGAAATCAGGGAAATTTGTGCCAGTGGCAGACACGTCCCAGCTTACTTCTGGTGTTGCCGAGCGCTATGCCTCGTCGCTTTTCGAACTGGCGCTCGAGCAGGGCGTCGTTGACGGCGTAACCGCCGATCTTGACCGTTTCCAGGCGATGCTGGATGAGAGCGCCGATCTGAAGCGCTTTGTCGCAAGCCCGGTTTTCTCAGCCGAGGACCAGCTGAAGGCGATCGTCGCCATCAGTGAGAAGGCTGACATCAGCGGTTTCTTCGCCAATTTCCTGAAGGTCGTGGCGCGCAACCGCCGCCTGTTTGCCCTGCCGGGCATGATCAAGGCCTTCCGCATCATCGCCGCGAACCATCGCGGTGAAATCTCCGCCGAGGTCACCTCGGCACATGCGCTTTCGCAAGCGCAGGAAACCGAATTGAAGGTGGCACTCAAGAGCGTTACCGGCAAAGACGTGATGATTGCCGTCACGGTTGATCCGTCAATTCTTGGTGGTCTGATCGTGAAGGTCGGGTCCCGTCAGATTGATACGTCTCTTCGTACCAAACTCTCTACCCTTAAGCTCGCATTGAAAGAGGTTGGCTGATGGATATCCGCGCCGCGGAAATTTCCGCAATTCTCAAAGACCAGATTAAAAATTTCGGCAAAGAGGCAGAAGTCTCGGAAGTCGGCCAGGTTCTCTCCGTCGGTGACGGTATCGCTCGTGTCTATGGTCTGGACAATGTCCAGGCCGGTGAAATGGTCGAGTTCCCGGGCGGCATCCGCGGCATGGCGCTGAATCTTGAAGCCGACAATGTCGGCGTCGTCATCTTCGGTGCCGACCGCGACATCAAGGAAGGCGACACCGTCAAGCGGACCGGCGCCATCGTCGACGTTCCGGTCGGCCCGGAGCTGCTCGGCCGCGTCGTCGACGCGCTCGGCAATCCGATCGACGGCAAGGGCCCGATCAACGCGACGCGCCGTTCGCGCGTCGACATCAAGGCTCCGGGCATCATTCCGCGCAAGTCGGTTCACGAGCCGATGTCGACCGGCCTCAAGGCCATCGACGCGCTGATTCCGATYGGCCGCGGCCAGCGCGAGCTGGTTATCGGCGACCGCCAGACCGGCAAGACCGCGATCCTTCTCGATGCCTTCCTGAACCAGAAGGCCATTCACGACAACGGTCCGGAAGGCGAGAAGCTTTACTGCGTCTACGTCGCCGTCGGCCAGAAGCGCTCGACCGTCGCTCAGTTCGTCAAGGTGCTCGAAGAGCGCGGCGCACTGAAATATTCGATCATCGTTGCCGCGACTGCTTCCGACCCGGCGCCGTTGCAGTACCTGGCTCCGTTTGCCGGCTGCGCCATGGGCGAATATTTCCGCGATAACGGAATGCATGCGCTGATCGGTTACGACGACCTGTCCAAGCAGGCCGTGTCCTACCGCCAGATGTCGTTGTTGCTGCGCCGCCCGCCGGGCCGCGAAGCCTATCCGGGCGATGTTTTCTACCTGCACTCGCGCCTGCTCGAGCGTGCTGCGAAGATGAACGACGACCAGGGCGCCGGTTCGCTGACGGCTCTGCCGGTTATCGAAACGCAGGGCAACGACGTGTCGGCCTTCATTCCGACCAATGTGATCTCGATCACTGACGGCCAGATCTTCCTTGAAACCGACCTGTTCTACCAGGGTGTCCGTCCGGCCGTGAACGTCGGCCTGTCGGTTTCCCGCGTCGGCTCGGCGGCGCAGATCAAGGCGATGAAGCAGGTCGCCGGTTCGATCAAGGGCGAACTTGCCCAGTATCGCGAAATGGCCGCCTTCGCCCAGTTCGGTTCGGACCTCGACGCTGCGACGCAGCGCCTGCTGAACCGCGGCGCACGCCTGACCGAACTCCTGAAGCAGCCGCAGTTCTCGCCGCTGAAGACGGAAGAGCAGGTCGCCGTGATCTTTGCTGGCGTCAACGGCTATCTCGACAAGCTGCCGGTCGCTTCGGTCGGCAAGTTCGAGCAGGGCTTCCTCTCATACCTGCGTTCGGAAGGCTCTGCCATCCTCGACGCGATCCGCACGGAAAAGGCAATCAGCGATGATACCAGGGGCAAGCTCACCGCTGCTCTCGATAGCTTCGCAAAGTCTTTCTCGTAATCGGGCCCTAAGTTAGGACGGATCACGGATGCCTTCACTTAAGGATCTGAAAAACCGGATCGCCTCCGTCAAGGCGACGCAGAAGATCACCAAGGCGATGAAAATGGTCGCCGCGGCGAAGCTTCGGCGTGCGCAGGAGGCGGCCGAGGCCGCTCGGCCTTATTCGCAGCGCATGGGTGCGGTTCTGGCGAATATCGCCAAGGCCGTCACCGATGCCGACGGTGCGCCGACGCTGATGACCGGCACCGGCCAGGACCAGGTCCATCTGCTGGTGGTGTGCACGGCCGAACGTGGTCTTTGCGGCGGTTTCAACTCGCAGATCGCACGCTTTGCACGCGAACATGTCCGCAAGCTGCTTGCCGAAGGCAAGACGGTGAAGATCTTCACCGTCGGCAAGAAGGGTTACGACATCCTTCGCCGCGAATTCGCGTCGCTGATCATCGAGCGCAAGGAATTGCGCGACGTCAAGCGCGTTGGTTTCGAGAATGCGGACCAGATCGGCAAGCGCATCATCGAGATGTATGCTGCCGGTGAGTTCGACGTCTGCACGCTGTTTTATTCCGAGTTCAAGTCGGTGATCAGCCAGATTCCGACGGCGCAGCGGCTCATCCCGGCTTCGGCGGGAGCTGTGCAGGCCGAAGATGCCGAACATGCAGGCGCCGTCTATGAATATGAGCCGGATCCGGCTTCGATCCTCGAAGATCTGATCCCGCGCAACATCTCCGTCCA
Organism: Rhizobium sp. 01N447_2; assembly: GCF_056399245.1. Taxonomy (NCBI): domain Bacteria; kingdom Pseudomonadati; phylum Pseudomonadota; class Alphaproteobacteria; order Hyphomicrobiales; family Rhizobiaceae; genus Rhizobium; species Rhizobium sp. 01N447_2. Next base: position 34,706 of record NZ_JBFTQY010000004.1, on the reverse strand, counting down.
GGTCTTCCGCGCGCTCCTCGAGAACGTCGCAGGCGAGATGGGCGCCAAGATGAGCGCTATGGACAACGCAACGCGTAATGCCGGTGAGATGATCAACAAGCTGACGCTGAGCTACAACCGCCAGCGTCAGGCGCAGATCACCAAGGAACTCATTGAAATCATTTCGGGCGCGGAAGCGCTCTGAGGCTAGGAAAAGAGGGTCAGAAAATGGCTGAGGCAGCTACCCCCAAGATTGGCTCTGTCGGCAGAGTCACCCAGGTTATCGGCGCCGTCGTCGACGTTGCTTTCGAAGGCGAACTGCCGAAGATCCTGAACGCGCTGGAAACCAGCAACAACGGCATCCGCCTGGTTCTCGAAGTTGCGCAGCACCTTGGCGAAAACGTCGTCCGTACTATCGCGATGGACTCGACAGACGGTCTCGTGCGCGGCCAGGAAGTCGGCGACACCGGCGCTCCGATCATGGTTCCGGTCGGTAACGAGACGCTCGGCCGCATCATGAACGTCATCGGTGAGCCGGTCGACGAAGCCGGTCCGCTGGTCACCGCTCACAAGCGCGCCATCCACCAGGATGCGCCAACCTATGTCGAGCAGTCGACGGAGGGGCAGATCCTCGTCACCGGCATCAAGGTCGTCGATCTTCTGGCTCCCTATGCACGTGGCGGCAAGATCGGCCTCTTTGGCGGCGCCGGCGTCGGCAAGACCGTTCTGATCATGGAACTGATCAACAACGTCGCCAAGGCGCATGGTGGTTATTCGGTTTTTGCGGGCGTCGGTGAACGCACCCGCGAAGGCAACGACCTCTACTATGAAATGATCGAATCGAACGTCAACAAGCATGGCGGCGGCGAAGGCTCGAAGGCTGCGCTGGTTTACGGTCAGATGAACGAACCGCCGGGCGCCCGCGCCCGCGTCGCCCTGACCGGCCTGACTGTTGCCGAGCACTTCCGCGACCAGGGCCAGGACGTTCTGTTCTTCGTCGACAACATCTTCCGCTTCACGCAGGCAGGTTCCGAAGTGTCGGCTTTGCTGGGCCGCATCCCGTCGGCCGTCGGTTATCAGCCGACGCTCGCAACTGACATGGGCCAGATGCAGGAGCGCATCACCACGACGACGACTGGCTCGATCACCTCGGTTCAGGCCATCTACGTTCCGGCCGACGACTTGACCGACCCGGCGCCGGCAACTTCGTTCGCCCACCTTGACGCAACGACGGTTCTGTCGCGCTCGATCGCTGAAAAGGGTATCTACCCGGCCGTCGATCCGCTCGACTCCACGTCGCGCATGCTCGATCCGCTGGTCGTCGGTGAAGAACATTACGACGTCGCCCGCAAGGTCCAGTCGACGCTGCAGCGCTACAAGGCCCTGCAGGACATCATCGCCATCCTTGGCATGGACGAACTGTCCGAAGACGACAAGATTGCTGTTGCCCGCGCCCGCAAGATCGAGCGTTTCCTGTCGCAGCCGTTCTTCGTCGCCGAAGTCTTCACCGGTTCGCCGGGTAAGCTGGTTGCTCTGGAAGACACGATCAAGGGCTTCAAGGGCCTCGTCAACGGCGAATACGATCACCTGCCGGAAGCTGCCTTCTACATGGTCGGCTCGATGGAAGAAGCGGTCGAAAAGGCCAAGAAGCTCGCAGCTGCTTAATGAGCGACGCGCTAGACGAGATATTCTGCTGCGACTCCCTGAAGGGGGTCGTGGCGGATCTTCCGGAACCAGCCGCGCCGACCGTCTATCGCGCCGATAACGGCGTGCTGATGATGGTGGTGGGTCTGGTTCAAAGCGAGGAAGGCCTCGGTTATCTCGACCAAGCGATAATGCACTGCCCGTTCTGCGGGACTAAATTGCAAGATGCGAAAGCCATAGCCGGGAAGGTAAGTCACTGATGGCTGACAATTTCAACTTTGAGCTCGTTTCGCCGGAGCGCCTGCTGCTGTCGGAGATGGTCACCGAGGTCGTTATCCCTGCGACTGAAGGCGAGATGACGGTCATGGCAAACCATGCACCGACGATGACGACGATCAAGCCGGGCGTCGTGAGCGTGCGTTCGGCCTCCGGCAAGAAGCAGGATTACGTCGTGTTCGGCGGTTTTGCCGATATCCTGCCGACTGGCTGCACATTGCTTGCCGAATCCGCGGTTCCGGTCGAGGAACTCCAGAAGGACGAGCTGACGCGCCGCATCGAGGCTGCCCGCGAGGAACTCGAACATGCCGAATTGCATGAGCACAAGTCGAAGCTTGAGCACTTCATCATGGAAATGACGCATCTGCGCGGCGTCGTTGAACAGGATTGATTACAATCGGTAAGATCCATGAAAAGCGGCCGCGATGGCCGCTTTTTTGTTTCTGACTTTCTCTGTCGATGTGCGGAAAACAGCGCTATCGGCCGAGCTGAAATTAAGAGGCGCAGCGCCTTAGGACCGCCCACCTCTGGCGGTGAGGACGGATCATTCTCAGAAGCCCGTGCCGCCGCGCAGCTCCATGGCGACCGTCCGGAGCAGTATCTTCAGGTCGAGCAGCAGGCTGAAATTCCTGACATAATAGATATCGCAGGCAATGCGAGCGCGGGCTTCCAGCGATCGCGTCGTCGGGCCCCGCCAACCGCGTGTTTGCGCAAGACCGGTGATGCCGGGGCGCATGATGTGGCGCTGATGGTAGTCCGGCACCAGTTCTTCGTAGAGCTTGCCGGCTGCCCGCATGTTGATGGCGTGGCAGCGCGGGCCGACCAGCGACATCTCGCCCCTGAGGACGTTGAAAAGCTGCGGCAGCTCGTCGATATTGGTCTTGCGGAGCACCGCGCCGATGCCGGTCACCCGGTTGTCGCCCTTGACCGTCTGTTGAACGCCGCTCGGATCACAAGCTTCGGCACGCATCGATCGGAACTTGAAGACCGTGATCTTGCGGCCGTTCAGCCCCCAGCGGATCTGGCGAAAAAACACCGGACCGCCATCGTCGAGCTTGATGAAAAGCGCGATTGCCAGAAAAAGCGGCGCCAGCACCATCAGGGCGCTGACTGAGGCGACAATGTCGATCAACCGCTTCATACCCAGCCGCACCGCCATTTTTCTTTCGACAGGGGAAAAGCTCTCCGGCTGGCGAATGTTGGAGTTCGCTATAACCAGGATCTTGGTTTTGTCCTGACGCTGAGACGGATCGAAGCGTGAATTCGTCTTCGAAGTAAAAGCATTCATTACGCAAGGTCCACAAGTTTAGATGCGGTACTGAACAACAGTGAGACAGATACAGGGTCACGTATCGTTTGTCATCGGTATAAATAGGAATTTGATAACCCTAAAGACACCAAAAATGGGAGTATTTCGCGTTAACCTTAACGCCTGTAGTTGCACTTGCGGGAAATTTATACTTTGAAAGGAGTAGCCCGATTGGGTTGGCGCGACGTCAGCCGGTTGCCGAAATCGATCGCTGGCTTTTCCAGCAGGAAGTAGCTGAGGCTTGCGACCAGAAGGATGAGCGCCGCCGCCAGCCCGCAAGATTGCAGCCAGCCGGTGACGACATTTTCCGAGGAAAAGCCAAACGAGCCCGGGTCGAGTCTCTGGATCAATATCAGGATGATCTCCTGCCAGATATAGATGCCGAAGGAGACCTTTGCGATGTAGCGGACAGGAGCGTTGTCGAACAGCCTGCCCAGGTGTTGCGAATGGCTGAGCGAAACGAGCGCCGTTGCGACCGCCAGCGGAAAGACCGGAAAACCATAGGGGATTTCGAGCCAGCCGTAAGCCGCGTCGGAGCCGCCGGGCGATATGACGAGGCGGTAGCCGGCAACGGCGATGGCCAGGAGCGATATAACATCGAACCAGGAGGCGCGCCTTGTTGGGAGCATGACCTCGACGCCGGCGGCAAGCGCGCCGAGCGCGAAGACGGCAAAGAAGCCGATCGGATTATATCTCGGCATCCACTCCTTCGCGCCGCCCTGCAGGCCGTACTGCCAGCCGCGTCCGATGTCGTCGAGCGGAAAGAAGGTCAGGATCAGCACATGGGCGAGAAGCACGGCTGTGATGACGCAAAGCCAGGCGAAGCGGGTAGGCAATGGGCGCCGCCTCAGCACTGGCAAACGAAACAGCAGGAGAAAGCAGATCGGCAGGAGCACATAGCTGGTGACTTCGAAGGCAATGGACCAGAGCGGCCCGTCGGCTTCGACAGGAAACAAGGTGCGCCAATGCCACTGGTTCATGAACAGCAGCCCGGAGACGTAGCGGAGCACAAGCTCCGGCGTCAGCGGCAGGTCAAGCAGCGTCAGGCTGAGAGCGAAGCCGATGGTGGCGGCGAACCAGAAGCCCGGAGCGATGCGCGCCGCCCTGCGGATCGCGTAGTGCCGGAGGCTCGGCATGTCGGCGCCGGCGTCGAGCGCGCGCCAGAAGGGATGGGCAAGAAGAAAGCCGCTGAGCACGAAGAAGATGGCGACGCCGAAATTGCCGAAGCGGAGGATATTTGCGGTCGGTCCGAGTTCGTCGGGGATTCTGCGCATATCCAGCCGCAGCGCGAAGTGGTGGGCGAGCACCAGCAGACAGGCCGTCGCGCGCAGAAAGTCCGCTCCGGCCAGTCTCTCCTGTTGTCGCATCTTGTCCCCCGCCCTGCCCGGAGCATGATGCCGAAAAGTGTGAGCGGTTTTCGGAGGACATCATGCTCTACTTCTTTGATTTAGATACGGATTCAGATCTTAGGCCGATCCGGCCCAAGATCTGAATCCGTATCTGGGATTTTGCAGCGGAAAGCCGCAACGGGCAAGGCAGGGGGTGGGCTCAGTCGAGAAGTTCGTTGGTATAATAGGTGGAAAAGTCTGGATTCTCCTTGAGTGCGGCGCCATTGGCATCGACCAGAATGCCGTTTTCGACAAGGAAGCCGCCGATGGCGCCGGCCTTTGCCGGGTCGAGTGTACCGATCACACCGGCCTCGGATTTTAGGAAGTGTCCCTCGATCAATGCTTTCTGAGAAGCCTTTACCAGTTCCGTATTCATCAGTGCGCCGTTGCTTCCAGAGATCAGCAGGTCGCAGGCTTCGTCGGGATGGTCGACGGAGTAGGCATAGCCCTTTCGTGTCGCCTGGATGAAGGCGCGGGCGTGTTCCCGACTTGCGGAGAGATAGGCGTCGCTGGAGACGATGACCGTCGTCTGCTCGTCGGGAATGCCGTAATCGGAATAGTGGAAGCGGCCGATCTTCCGCTTTTCCAGTTCGGCGGCGATGCCTTCCCAGGTGTAGATCTCCAGCGTGAAATCGATCGAGCCATTGTCCAGCGCCTCGTAAGCAGAGGTGCCGAGGGTGACGGTCTTGACGTCGCCTTTGCCGCCATCATTGCGGATCATCGCGGAGATCAGCGCGCTCTCCCAGGTGCCGCCAAAGCCGCCATAGGTCTTGCCGTCGAGGTCTTTCGGGCTCTTGATGTCGTCGCGTCCGCCCTTGAAGATCAGGCGTGCGGTTTCCGTCTGGACGACGCCGTAGACCATCTTCACATCACCGCCGCCAGCGCGCTGCGTGAGGGTCTCGATCTCGCTGCTGATGCCGAAATCGGCAACGCCGTTGGACACCAGCGTTCCGGCGCTGGTATCGGTGAAGGGAAGAATCTCGACATCGAGGCCAGCATCGGCATAGAAGCCCTTCGCCTTGGCGACATAGATGCCGATATGGTTGGTGTTGGGCGTCCAGTCGAGCGCGATGCGGACCTTTGCGGGCGCCGATTGGGCGAAGGCGGGGCGGCCGGCGAGGCTTGCCGCGATGGCGGCGAAGATCGTCTGGCGACGGGTGAGAAGCAGCATGGTGACCTCCTCAGGTCTCTAGAGCATGATGCCGAAAAGTGTGAGCGGTTTTCGGACGACATCATGCTCTAACTCTTTAAATTAGAAGAGGATTCAGATTTCAGGCCGATCGGCCTAAAATCATCCTGTTCTAGCGGATGAAGCAGGGTTTGCAGGATTTCGGTTTCGATCGCCTGGGCCGCCGGCGAGCCGAGATCGGCAATGCTTCTCGGGCGGGGCAGGGGAACGCGGAATTCGCGGATGATACGCGCCGGACGGGCCGAAAGCACGTAGATCCGGTCGGAGAGGAACACGGCCTCGCGAACATCATGGGTGATCAGCAGCGCCGTCCAACGGTGTTCGGTCCACATGCCCTGCAGCCATTCCTGGATCTGCGTGCGCGTCAGCGCGTCCAGCGCGCCGAAAGGCTCATCGAGCAGCAGCATGTCCTGGGTCTGGACCACGGTGCGCAGCAGCGCGGCGCGCTGGCGCATGCCCCCTGATAGTTCTGAGGGATAGTGATGCTCGAAGCCGGCGAGGCCGAAGCGCTCGAACAGAGGCGCGACGGCGGCGCGGGCCGCGCGGCGGCTCATACCGCGCACCTCAAGGCCGAGTGCCGCATTGTCGATGATCCGGCGCCAGGGCATCAGCGCATCGCGTTGCGGCATGAAGGCGAAGGAATGCGGCGCCTGTTCCAGCGGCGCGCCTTTAAAAAGCATGCTACCGGAATCGGGCCGAAGCGCCTGGGTCAGCAATCTAAGGACCGTCGATTTTCCGGAGCCGGACGGGCCGACGATCGAGACGAACTCGCCGCTTGCGACAGCGAGCGAAATATCGCCGAGCACCTTCATGCCGTCGAAGGACTTCGAGATGTTGCGCAATTCAACCATTCCACCGTTCATCGGCGCCGCTCCCCGGATGGTTGCCAGGGCATGATGAGGCGCTGGATCATCAGTGTCGCTCCGAAGAGGCAGAGTGTCAGCACGGCGCTGACGATGACGGCGGCGAGCACGAGATCTGGACGGAAATTGTTCTTTGCGTTGAGGATATAGATGCCGAGGCCGCGGGCGGCGCCGGCATATTCGGCAAAGATCGCGCCGACGACGGCATAGGTGATCGAGATCCGCAGACCGGCGAAGAAATAGGGCAGCGAGGAGGGAAGCCGTGCCAGGCGGAAAATGCGCCAGCGGCTCGCCTTCATCGAATTCAGCAATTCGGTGATGTCACGGTCGGTCGATTCATAGCCCTGCAGCAAGGCGACGAGCAGTGGGAAGAAGGTGACGAGCGCCACAAGCAGGATCTTCGGCAACAGGCCGAAACCGAACCAGAGGACGACGAGGGGCGCGATCGCCACCAGCGGCAGGGTCTGGCTGGTGATGAAGATCGGCAGCAATGCCCGGCGCATGAAGGGCACGAAATCCATGAGGATCGAGGCGGCGAAGGCGAAGGCAAGCGAGAGGGCGAAACCTCCGAGTGTCGCGCCGAGCGTCGGCCAGGTGTTGGCGATCAGCGCCTCGCGGTTCAGCCAGCCCTGGACGACGATGCGCGAAGGCGCCGGCAGGATGGATGGTTTGATGCCGGAAAGATCGACATAGAGTTCCCACGCCGCCAAAAAAACGCAGCCGGCAAGCAAGGCGGGTATGCCCCGGTAGAGAGCGGCGCGGAGCGCGGCAAGGCGCGGATCCGATGGTTTTGACAGTGTCATCAGCGTTCGATTTCAAGCTTTCGTCGGCTGCTGCATAATTCCTTAAATCGGAATCGATTTAAGGAATTATGCAGCAAATTTAAGGTGCTACAGCGTCCTTTGCGCGTCTGAAAATACGTGCGGCGATGTATTGGCCGACACCGTGATGTCGAGGGTCACATGCCCTTCGGGGTCGCCGAAGCGAAAGAAGGCCTCACGAATGGTGGCGAAGACCGCGCCGGCATCACCAGAAAGCCTGGTGCAGAAATTCTTGGCGCGGTCGAAAGTGCCGGAGCGCTTCAGGAAGTCGATGCAGCCATAGATCTCGTCCATATGGGTACCGGTGCCCATGACGTAGAGCGAGAATTGCGCAGCGGTCGGCTGTCCGCTCTCGGTGGTGATGTCAACGGCGGCAAGTGCGGCTCTTATGCGCTCGGCAAGCGGCTCCGCCTGGCCGGGGGAAGGGTTGACGCCGCAGATGGCGTCGTCGGGCTCGCCGGGGCAGCCGCGTGAAACGGCGGCGGACAGCACGCAATGCTCGCCGGTCCTTGCGGCGGCGACGAAAAGATCGTGCATGGCGGCGAAGAGGATGTCAGGCGGGCCGACCAGCAGTGTGGAGATGTCATCGGTCTCGATGCGCAGTCGGTCGCGATAGGGATCGAGCGCCTTGACGGCATCGAGAATGATGCCGACGAAATTGCCGGACATGGGATAGAGTGACACTTGTGCGCCTGAGAACATCTGAACCTCGCTCCGCTGGCATTACCCAGATCAGCTTTGAAGGGTCCAGAGGTTTGCACCTCACATCTCAGCCCCGGCGATACGGAGCTCCCCTGTTATTTGCGCGGAAACTATCACCGGGGTTTTCTCCCCGCAACAGCAAAATTGCGAACCCGTCCGCGCGGTCGGAATGAAGCTGAGGTGACGGAAAACACCCGGACGGAGGTCCTGCCCGGGTGTTCCCAATGGTTCCGTACCTGCCGGGAACGGAACCGGAGCTTCCTGCCTCAGGCGGCTAGCGCATAACCCCGAAAATCGGAATCGATTTTCGGAAAGGATTATGCGCGGATTCAAAGTGATAGAGCGTCCTTAGCGGGTCTAAAAGACGCGCGGCGCTCTATTCCGGCATAGGGACGATCGCTGCGGGCAGTGACGAGTGCCCGCGTCCACCATTCCAGCCTCGCCATCATCCGATCGAGCAAACGCAGTGCATCGGCGGGATTGTCGACCCGCCCGTCCGGGTCGAAGCGGTTCCAAGGTGCGGCAAAGCTCACCGAATCGCGGATCGTGACGGCGTGGAGTTCGGCAAAGACGAGCCGCAGCTGTTCGACGGCGCGCAGGCCGCCGGATATGCCGCCATAGGAAACGAAGGCGACCGGCTTGCCCTGCCAGGGCTCGAGGAAGAAATCGATGATCGACTTCAACGAGGCGGTGAAGCTGTGATTGTATTCCGGCGTGACGATGATGAAGGCGTCGGCCATGCCAAGTCGCCCGGCGAGCCTGTCGATTTCGGGGTGCGTCATGTCACGGTTGACCGGCAGCGCGAAATCGAGCGGGTCGATGATGTCGATATCAAATTGCGGGAAGCGGACGAGCTCCTGCGTCAGCCATTTGACCACCCGGTCGCAGATGCGGCCCTCTCTCGTGCTCCCATAGATGACAGCCAGCCTGGTGGGTGTTTGCATGCGTCGCTCCTTATTGCGATTGGACTTTACGATTGCGGGAGCAAGGGTTATAAAACCTCAACTAATATTGAGGTCAAGAGGCGATGGATACAATTCCTGCAGCGCCGCTCGGCAAGCTCCTGACGGTCGGTGAAGTGGCGGAGCGCAGCGGCCTGGCCGTCTCGGCGCTGCATTTTTACGAGACCAAGGGGCTGATCTCGAGCATCCGCTCCCGCGGCAATCAGCGGCGCTATGGGCGCGATGTGCTTCGCCGGCTCGGCATCATCAAGGTGGCGCAGCGTGTCGGCATTCCGCTTTCGGAAATCCAGGCGGCGTTCGAGTCTTTGCCGCAGGGACGCACGCCGACCGCCGCCGACTGGCAGACGCTGTCGGCGCGCTGGAAGGATGATCTCGACGCGCGAATCAGGCGGCTTAGTCTGCTGCGCGACCGTCTGACCGGCTGCATCGGCTGCGGCTGCCTGTCGATCGAAAGCTGTCCGTTGCGCAATCCCTGTGACCGGCTTGGCAAGGAGGGGCCAGGCGCGCGGCTTCTGGAGACCGAAAACTAACCCCGGTCTTCTCCGGGAAAGATCGATGCGCGCCTTTCTTTCAGTCGGCGCGCTCATATGTTAAGGGCGAATGACGCAACCGGCGGCACTGTCCGCGAGGAGGACGGCTTCGTGTTCCATCCCAGACTATTCGAAAATCGCAATGTGGTGGTGACCGGCGCCGGTCGCGGCATCGGTCTTGAAGTGGCCCGGCAGTTCCTGGACTGCGGCGCAAAGGTGATCGTCCATACCGGGCGAAAGCCGGGACGCGACCTGCCGGATTTCCTGCTGACGGCTGAATCCGAAAGACGGGCGCTGCTGCTGCACGCCGATTTCTCCGCAGTCGGCGGGGCAGCCCAATTTGCTGAAGATGCTCTCGCCTTCTTCGACAGGGTGCATGTACTCGTCAACAACGCCGGCACCATGCTTGGCCGTTTTCCCGCTGCTACGCTCACCGACGCAGAATATGAGGCGGTCGTGCGGCTCAACCAGACATCGGTGGTGGCGCTGACGCGTGCGCTGCTGCCGGCATTAAAGGCGGCTGAAGGCGCTGCCATCGTCAACACGGTTTCGATTTCGGCGCTGACCGGCGGCAGCCCCGGTTCCTCGATTTATTCGGCCTCGAAAGCCTTCGTTGCGACCTATTCCAAGGCGCTTGCCCGCGAGCTTGCACCGGACGGAATCCGCGTCAATTGCGTGTCGCCAGGAACGATCGAGACGGAATTCCATGAGCGCTATTCCTCCCGCGAAAAGCTTGAGCAGACGAGAAAATCCATCCCCCTGCAGCGGCTCGGCACGGCCGAGGACTGCGCTCCCGCCTATCTGTTCCTGGCGGCTCCCTCGCTCTCGGGCTACATCACCGGACAGGTGATCGAGATCAACGGCGGTCAGCTTATCTGCTGATTTGCTTGGACCTTTTTTGGCATTTCATCACTTTTGACCAATTCGCTTTTGCGAATATGCTATTGTGCTGATCTACCTCATCGCCTCCCTTCCGAGATACAGAATGCCGTTGCCCAAACCCGAGCCGGGGATGACCGGCCAGGAATTGCACAAACTCGCTGGAAAAGCCCACGAAGCGAGCGATCTGCTGAAAGCGCTAGCGCACCAGACCCGACTTCTGATTCTCTGCATACTGGCGAATGAGGAGCGGACGGTGAGTGAAATCGAAAATATCCTCGGCATACAGCAGGCAATGGTCTCGCAGCAATTGGCGCGGTTAAGGCTCGAAGGCCTGGTCCATACGCGCCGTCAGGGCCGGCTGGTCTATTACAGCATCGGCAATGTCAGCGTGCTTGCCTTCCTCGAATCGCTGTTCGATCTTTTTCCGGCTGCAGAAAACAGTTAGCGACCGCCCTTGCGGAGCACAGCTGCTGCGTCAAAGATGAACTGACCCGGATGATGTCATGCCGGATCGGGAGGCCGGATGATCGACAAGCTGGAATTCTTCATCGCCCTTGCCAATGAAAAGCATTTTGGCCGCGCCGCGGAGGAGTGCGGGATCTCGCAGCCAACGCTTTCGGCTGCCATCCGGCAGCTCGAGGATCAGCTTGGCGTCATGCTGGTGCAGCGCGGTTCGCGGTTCCAGGGGCTGACGCCTGAGGGGCAGCGCGTGCTCGAATGGGCCCGACGCATCGTCGGCGATGCCCGCACCATGCGCGAGGAGATGCGCGCCGCGCGCCGCGGTCTTTCCGGCCACATCCGCCTCGCCGCCATTCCGACCGCCCTCGCCATGCTGTCGCGCATCACCACGCCATTTCAGGAGCGGCATCCCGGCGTGACCTTCTCGATCGTCTCGCGGAATTCGCTGCAGGTGCTGAGCATGCTCGAAAACCTCGAAATCGATGCCGGCATCACCTATCTCGAAAACGAGCCGCTCGGCCGCGTCACGACTGTCCCCCTCTATGCCGAGCGCTATAATCTGATCACGGCTGCAGGCAGCCCGCTATCTGATCGCGACAGCGTGACCTGGCGAGAGATCGGCGATCTTCGGCTTTGCCTATTGACTGCCGACATGCAAAACCGCCGCATCATCAACCGCCACTTGACGGAAGCGGGCGCCACAGCGCATCCGACGCTCGAATCCAACTCGATGATCGTGTTGTTCTCGCATGTCAGGACTGGGCGCTGGGCCAGCATCATGCCGCGCAACGTTGCAAAATCCTTCGGATTTCCAGTGGAAATCCGCATGATCCCGATCGTCGAGCCGGAGGCGCATCATCTGGTCGGCCTTGTTGCGCCTTATCGCGAGCCCTTCACCCCGCTTGTCTCGGCCTTGCTGCACGAGGCGAGAGTGCTCGTGCAAGATGAAGAACTTTGATAGAAAAAAACTATCAAGCAACGAGATAGCTTTATTGATCGCCGGCTGCTTCCCTGAGATGGTGGTTGCGGAATAGCACTCGGCCGGGGGAGGCCCGCTATTTCGCAACGAGCAAGCCGCCGGGAGGGCTGCCTTATGACCATTCATATCGCCGAAGGCGATATTGCAGCGCGCACCCGAGCCATCGTCGCCGATCTTCGCTTTCTCGAAGGGCCGCTGCTTCCCATTCTGCACGAGGTTCAGCAGGAATTCGGTTATGTGCCGCAGGAAGCCATGCCCGTCATCGCGGAGGAATTGAACCTCTCCCGCGCCGAGGTGCATGGCGTGGTGACCTTCTATCACGATTATCGCGATCATCCCGCCGGCCGGCACGTGCTGAAGCTCTGTCGCGCCGAAGCCTGTCAGTCGATGGGCGGCGATGCGCTGGCCGAGCGCGTCAAGACACTGCTCGGCATCGATTTTCATCAGACGACGCTCGATGGCGGCGTGACGCTGGAGCCGGTCTACTGTCTCGGGCTCTGCGCCTGTGCGCCGGCGGCGATGCTCGACGGCGAGGTCTATGGCCGGGTCGACGATCAGACGGCGGCGGAACTCGTCGCGGAGGCACGCCGATGACGGTCAGGATATATGTTCCGCGCGATGCCGCAGCGCTGGCGCTCGGGGCCGAAAAAGTGGCAAAGGCGATTGCCCAGGAGATCGCCGCCCGCGGCTTCGATGCCGAGATCGTGCGCAACGGCTCGCGCGGAATGTTCTGGCTGGAGCCGCTGGTCGAGGTCGAGGTTGCCGGCAAGCGCATCGGCTATGGACCGGTGAAGTCAAAGGACGTGGCTGATCTGTTCGATGCCGGGATGATTGATGGAGGCGAGCATCGGCTCTGTCTCGGGGAGGTTGAAGACCTCCCGTTCCTCAAGGAACAAACCCGCCTGACCTTCGCCCGCTGCGGCGTCATCGATCCGCTTTCGCTTGGCGATTACGAGGCTCACGGCGGCCTCGCCGGCCTACGCCGCGCCATTTCGATGACTTCAGCCGACGTGGTCAAGGAAGTCACGGACTCCGGCTTGCGCGGGCGCGGCGGCGCGGGTTTCCCGACGGGCATCAAGTGGAAGACCGTTCTCGATGCAATCGGTGAACGCAAATATATCGTCTGCAATGCCGATGAAGGCGACAGCGGCACCTTCGCCGACCGGATGATCATGGAGGGCGATCCCTTCGTGTTGATCGAGGGCATGGCGATATCAGGGCTTGCGACCGGGGCAACGAAGGGTTTCGTCTATACGCGCTCGGAATATCCGCATGCGATCGCTGTCATGACCGAGGCCGTCGGCATCGCGCGCCAGGCCGGCATTCTCGGACCATCGGTGCTCGGCTCGGGCCGCGCCTTCGATATCGAAGTGCGCACCGGCGCCGGCGCCTATGTCTGCGGCGAGGAGACGGCGCTGCTCAACAGCCTCGAAGGCAAGCGCGGCATCGTGCGTGCCAAGCCGCCGCTGCCGGCGCATAAGGGGCTGTTTAACTGTCCGACCGTCATCAACAACGTGATCTCACTGGCTTCGGTGCCGGTCATCATGGAAAAGGGTGCGGCCTTCTACCGCGATTTCGGCATGGGCCGCTCACGCGGCACCATCCCGCTGCAGATTGCCGGCAATGTTAGATATGGCGGCCTCTTTGAGACGGCCTTTGGTCTTTCGCTCGGAGATATCGTCGACAGGATCGGTGGCGGTACAGTGACGGGACGGCCGGTCAAAGCCGTGCAGGTCGGCGGGCCGCTCGGCGCCTATTTCCCGCGGGCGCTGTTCGATACGCCATTCGATTACGAATCCTTCGCCGCCAGGGACGGACTGATCGGCCATGCCGGCATCGTCGTCTTCGACGACACGGCCGATATGCTGAAGCAGGCGCGTTTCGCGATGGAATTCTGCGCCGTCGAAAGCTGCGGCAAGTGCACGCCCTGCCGCATCGGCTCGACGCGCGGCGTGGAGACGGCCGACAAGATCGCTCACGGCATCGAACCGGAGAAGAACCGGGTGCTGCTTGCCGATCTCTGCAACACGATGAAGTTCGGTTCGCTCTGTGCGCTGGGTGGTTTCACGCCCTATCCCGTGATGAGCGCCATGACGCATTTTCCGGAGGATTTTTCGCCGGCACCTCTGGTGGAGGCGGCGGAATGACAAGTTTTTCATGGAACGCCTGCGCTGACCGCACCATTTCAAGCAAGGAGACCCATCATGTCTCTCATCCATGAAATCGACTATGGCACTCCTGCTTCGAAATCCGAGGCCATGGTGAGGCTCACCATCGACGGACAGCAGATCAGCGTGCCGGAGGGCACGTCGATCATGCGCGCCTCGATGGAGGCCGGCATCAAGGTGCCGAAGCTCTGCGCCACCGATATGGTCGACGCTTTCGGCTCCTGCCGGCTCTGCCTCGTCGAGATCGAGGGTCGCAACGGCACGCCCTCTTCGTGCACGACGCCGGTGGCGGCAAACATGGTGGTGCACACGCAGACGGGGCGGCTGAAGGATATCCGCCGCGGCGTGATGGAACTCTATATTTCCGACCATCCGCTCGACTGTCTCACCTGCGCGGCCAACGGCGATTGCGAGTTGCAGGACATGGCAGGCGCCGTTGGCCTGCGCGATGTTCGCTACGGCTATGAGGGCGACAATCACGTCAAGGCGCGCAGCAATGGCGATATCAATCTGAAATGGATGCCGAAGGACGAATCCAATCCTTATTTCACCTATGATCCCTCAAAGTGCATCGTCTGTTCGCGCTGCGTGCGCGCCTGCGAGGAAGTGCAGGGCACCTTCGCGCTGACGATCGAGGGCCGCGGCTTCGGCTCACGCGTTTCGCCCGGCATGCACGAGCATTTCATCGATTCCGAATGCGTCTCGTGCGGCGCCTGCGTCCAGGCCTGCCCGACGGCGACGCTGACGGAGAAATCGGTGATCCAGATCGGCCAGCCGGAGCATTCGGCCGTGACGACTTGCGCCTATTGCGGCGTCGGCTGTTCTTTCAAGGCGGAGATGCGCGGCGAGGAACTGGTGCGCATGGTGCCGTGGAAGGACGGTCAGGCCAATCGCGGCCATTCCTGCGTCAAGGGCCGCTTCGCCTATGGCTATTCCACCCACAAGGACCGCATCCTCAATCCGATGATCCGCGAAAAGGTCAGCGATCCCTGGCGGGAAGTGAGCTGGGACGAAGCCTTCGCGCATGTGGCGCTGGAGTTCCGCCGCATCCAGTATCAATACGGCCGCGAGGCGATTGGCGGCATCACCTCGTCGCGCTGCACCAATGAGGAAACGTATCTGGTGCAGAAGCTGATCCGCGCCGGCTTCGGCAACAACAATGTCGATACCTGCGCCCGCGTCTGCCATTCGCCGACCGGCTACGGTCTTGGCCAGACGTTCGGCACGTCGGCGGGCACGCAGGATTTCGACAGCGTCGAGCATTCGGATGTCGTCGTCGTCATCGGCGCCAATCCGACCGACGGGCATCCGGTGTTCGGCTCGCGGCTGAAGAAGCGGCTGCGCCAGGGCGCCAAGCTCATCGTCATCGATCCGCGCCGCACCGATATCGTCCGCTCGCCGCATATCGAGGCCTCGTATCACCTGCCGCTGAAGCCCGGCACCAATGTCGCGATCATGACGGCGCTGGCGCATGTGATCGTCACCGAAGGCCTCTTTGACGAGGCGTTCATCCGCGAGCGCTGCGACTGGTCGGAGTTCGAGGATTGGGCGGCCTTCGTCGCCGAACCGCAGCACAGTCCCGAGCAGACCGAGATCTTCACCGGCGTGCCGGCCGCGGATCTGCGCGGCGCGGCAAGGCTCTATGCCAAGGGTGGCAACGGTGCGATCTATTATGGCCTCGGCGTCACCGAACACAGCCAGGGCTCGACCACGGTCATCGCGATCGCCAACCTGGCGATGGCGACCGGCAATATCGGCCGTCCCGGCGTCGGCGTGAACCCGCTGCGCGGCCAGAACAATGTGCAGGGCTCCTGCGACATGGGTTCCTTCCCGCACGAACTGCCGGGCTACCGGCACATTTCCGACGATGCGACACGTGACATCTTCGAAAAGCTCTGGGGCGTGAAGCTCAACAACGAGCCGGGCTTGCGTATTCCGAACATGCTGGATGCGGCAGTCGACGGCTCCTTCAAAGGCATCTACATCCAGGGCGAAGACATCCTGCAATCCGATCCCGATACCAAACATGTCGCGGCCGGGCTTGCGGCGATGGAATGCGTCGTCGTGCAGGATCTGTTCCTCAACGAGACCGCCAATTACGCCCATGTCTTCCTGCCGGGCTCGACCTTCCTCGAGAAGGACGGCACCTTCACCAATGCCGAGCGCCGCATCAACCGCGTACGCAAGGTAATGTCGCCGCGCAACGGCTATGGCGACTGGGAAGTGACGCAGAAGCTTGCCCAGGCGATGGGGCTCGACTGGAATTACACCCATCCGTCGGAGATCATGGACGAGATCGCCGCGACGACGCCGAGTTTCGCGATGGTCTCCTACGACTATCTCGATAAAATGGGCTCGGTGCAGTGGCCCTGTAACGAGAAGAACCCGCTCGGCTCGCCGATCATGCATGTCAATGGCTTCGTGCGCGGCAAGGGCAAGTTCATCCGCACCGAATATGTGGCGACCGACGAGCGTACCGGTCCGCGCTTCCCGCTGCTGCTGACAACCGGCCGCATCCTCAGCCAGTACAATGTCGGGGCGCAGACGCGGCGGACCGAGAATGTCGTCTGGCATGCGGAAGACCGGCTGGAAATCCATCCGCACGATGCCGAGCAGCGCGGCGTTCGCGACGGCGACTGGGTGAAGCTCGGCAGCCGCTCCGGCGACACGACGCTCAGGGCGCTGATCACTGATCGCGTCGCGCCGGGTGTCGTCTACACGACCTTCCATCATCCCAATACGCAGGCGAACGTCATCACCACCGATTTCTCCGACTGGGCGACGAACTGCCCGGAATACAAGGTGACGGCGGTGCAGGTCTCGCCCTCCAACGGGCCGAGTGAATGGCAGCTGGAATATGACGAGCAGGCGCGTCAGTCACGCCGCATCGCCGGTAAACTCGAGGCGGCGGAGTGACGATGTGGGGGCGGTCTGGTGTGGCTTTCCCTTCTCCCCTCGGGGAGAAGGTGCCCGGAGGGCGGATGAGGGGGCGGCTCGGCAAATGCGACCTCGCTTTCGCTCGTTCGTTCGCTCCTATTGTCGCTCACCCCCTCATCTGCCCTGACGGGCATCAAACGGGGTCGAGCCACGGGTCTCGACCCGTCCTTCGGACCCCCACGGGGGAGAAGGGGGAGTTTGCATCATGACCTTCACCGTCACTGCCCATGCCCCCGAAACCGCCCGCCGCAACGGCATCCTGCAGACCGGTTCGCGAATCGTGCCGGAAGAGGTGCCGATCGCCTTTTCCTATGGCGGCAGTTCGCATGCGGTGATGATGGCAACGCCCGCGGATCTCGAGGATTTTGCCGTCGGATTCAGCCTGACCGAAGGCATCATTGCCGGGCCGGCGGAGATATCGGGCATCGAGGTCGTCGAGGGCGAGCAGGGGATCGATGTGCAGGTGAGCCTGGTCGACGACGTCGCCGATCGGCTGCGGGCACGGCGCCGCAGCATGGCAGGGCCGGTCGGCTGTGGCCTCTGCGGCATCGAATCGATCGAACAGGCGGTACGGCCGGTGCCTGACGTTTCGACATCGCCGTTGGCGCTGTCGCATGCGGATATCGGCCGCTCCGTTTCGCTTCTGAACGAGGCACAGCCGCTGCATCGTGAGACACGGGCGGTGCATGGCGCCGGGTTCTATCGTCCCGGCAGCGGGCTGATTGCCGTGCGCGAAGATGTCGGCCGGCACAACGCGCTGGACAAGCTCTGCGGCGCCGTCATCCGCGCCAGTGAAAGAGGCGGGGACGGCGCCGTCGTCGTCACCAGCCGGCTTTCCGTCGAGATGGTGCAGAAGGCGGCGATCCTCGGCAGCCCGGTGCTCATCGCCATATCGGCGCCGACGGCTCTCGCCATCCGCACGGCCGAAGAAGCCGGCATGACGCTCGTCGCGCTGGTGCGCGGCGAGGATTTCGAGATCTTCACCCACCCGCACCGCATCTCGCCCGGAAGCATTGCCGATGTCGCATGATACCAAGACCAAGCTCGTCTATATGGCAAACCAGATCGCCACCTTCTTCAAGAGCCAGCCGCAAAGCGAGGCCGCGCAGGGGGTCGCCAACCATATCAACAAATTCTGGGACCCGCGCATGCGGCGGCAATTGTTCGAAATTCTGGAGAATGAGGAAAACGGCCTGGATGCGCTCGTGCTTCAGGCCGCTCCTCTGATCCGAAAGCCGGAGCCGGTGACACACTAAAGCGCGTTCCTCGCGCTTTGGGTCTTTATTTCAAAGCATGTCGTTACCGCAAAACCGCTGCACAATTTTGCGCGCCATGCTTAGGTCCGATAACCAGCATCGGCCCATGCGGGAGGGGAGGCAGGAGCAAGCTGCCTGCATATGCGCCGGTGACAATAAGTCTGAATCAAGCCAGGTACGATTCAAGGAGGAGTTGTTCATGACTGCAGCGCAAACACGTACAGACGGGGCGTTGGCGGGGGTAGGCCTGCTCGATCGTGAAAGGATCGTCGCAAGGCCCGGGTTCAATCGGTGGCTGGTGCCGCCGGCCGCGCTCGCCATCCATCTCTGCATCGGCATGGCCTATGGTTTCAGCGTCTTCTGGCTGCCGCTTTCCAAGTCGCTCGGGATCACGGCCTCGACGGCCTGCCCCGATCTGACACTCGCCTCGGCGCTGTTCACCACGACCTGCGACTGGCGTGTTGCCGACCTCGGCTGGATCTATACGCTGTTCTTCGTTCTGCTTGGTTCATCCGCCGCCATCTGGGGCGGCTGGCTTGAGCGCGCCGGTCCGCGCAAGGCGGGCGTCGTTTCCGCCTGCTGCTGGTGCGGCGGCATCATTCTTGCTGCGATCGGCGTCATCACCCATCAGCTCTGGATGATGTGGCTCGGTGCCGGCGTTATCGGCGGCATCGGTCTCGGCCTCGGCTACATCTCGCCGGTCTCGACGCTGATCAAGTGGTTTCCCGACCGGCGCGGCATGGCGACCGGCATGGCGATCATGGGCTTCGGCGGCGGTGCGATGATCGGCGCCCCGCTTGCCAACCTGCTGATGAACGCCTTCAAGACCGACAGTTCGGTCGGCGTCTGGCAGACCTTCATCGTCATGGCGGCGATCTATTTCGTATTCATGATGGGCGGCGCCTTCGGCTATCGCATTCCGCCGGCAGGCTGGCGTCCTGAGGGTTGGACACCGCCTGTGGCCAAGAGCACAATGATCACCACCAAACATGTGCACCTCGGCGATGCCCACAAGACCAAGCAGTTCTGGCTGATCTGGGCGGTGCTTTGCCTCAACGTTTCGGCCGGTATCGGCGTTCTCGGCATGGCCTCGCCGATGCTGCAGGAAATCTTCGCCGGCTCGCTGATCGGCCTGCCGGATGTCGGCTTCGCCCAGCTCGACGCCGGGCAGAAGGCATCGATCGCCACGATCGCCGCCGGTTTTGCCGGTTTGCTGTCACTCTTCAACATCGGCGGACGGTTCTTCTGGGCGTCGCTGTCCGATAAGATCGGCCGCAAGAATACCTATTATTGCTTCTTCGTCCTCGGCATCGTGCTCTATGCGCTGGCGCCCACTTTCGCAGGCATGGGCAACAAAGCGCTGTTCGTTCTCTCCTTCGGCATCATCCTGTCGATGTATGGCGGGGGCTTTGCGACCATCCCGGCCTATCTTGCCGATATTTTCGGCACGCAGTTCGTCGGCGCCATCCACGGCCGGCTGCTGACGGCCTGGGCAACGGCCGGCATCGTCGGTCCGGTCGTCGTCAACTATATCCGCGAAGCGCAGATTGCAGCCGGCGTAGCGCCCGGTCCAACCCTTTATACCGGCACCATGTATATCCTCGCCGGCATGCTGGCGCTCGGGCTTATTGCCAATTCGCTGATCAGGCCGCTTTCGGACAAATGGTTTATGTCCGATGAGGAGGTCGCTGCGCTGCAGGCGAAGTCGGCGGCCGTCAATGCAGGGCCGACGGGTTCCTTCGGCATCGGCACAGGCGGGCTGGACGCCAAGGCGATGCTTGCCTGGGCCGTCGTCGGCATTCCGCTGCTCTGGGGTGTCTGGGTGACGCTGAGGGCGACTTTTGCGCTCTTTGGGTAACCCATCAAAGCGCGCCGCATGGGTATCATGCGACGCGCTTATCTTCGTATGCAGCTCAACGTGATCAAAGTGCCGCCGCTTTGCGGCGGCACGGTAAAATGGTCATGCGGGGAGACCGCGATCAGAACTCTTCCCAGCTCTGGGCTGTTGCTCCGGCAGCGCCGTGCGCCTTTGCGACACGTGAAACGAGATGCAGCGCCGGCGAACCCGTCTGTCTTGCCTCATGCCTGCCGGCGGTCTGGGTCTGGCCCGGCAGACGGAACCTCGTCAGCAGCACACGCAGCGTTTCGGCTTCCTTCGCAAGACTGTGGCTGGCGGCGGTGCTCTCCTCGACCATCGCGGCATTCTGCTGGGTTGCCTGATCCAGCGTATTGACCGCCTGGTTGATTTCCTTGAGGCCGGTTGCCTGTTCCCTGGAGGCTTCGACGATGGCGACGACATTGCCGTCGATATCGCCGACCTGTGCGACGATCTCTTCGAGCGCCTTACCAGTCCGGCCGACGAGGCCGACGCCGTTCCTGACATGCTCGCCCGACGTGTTGATCAGCGCCTTGATCTCCTTGGCAGCTTTGGCGGAGCGCTGGGCCAGCTCCCGCACCTCCTGGGCCACCACGGCGAAGCCCTTGCCGGTTTCGCCGGCGCGGGCCGCCTCGACGCCGGCATTCAATGCCAGGAGGTTGGTCTGGAAGGCGATATCGTCGATGACGCTGATGATGTTGGTGATCTCGCGCGAGGACTGTTCGATCTGGCCCATAGCGGCGACGGCATTGCTGACAACGACACCGGATTGCTCGGCGCCCTGCTTGGTCATGGCGACGAGGCGGCCGGCTTCATCGGCGCGACGGCTGGAATCGTTGACGGTGGTGGTGATCTCTTCCAGCGCGGCTGCGGTTTCTTCGACGGAGGCGGCTTGCTGTTCCGTCCGCTTGGAGAAGGAATCCGCCGATGCGCCTATCTCGCGTGAGCCGGCGGCGATCGCGCTGGCATTCTCGCCGATCGTCTTCATCGTCTCGGCAAGATCTTTGATCGCAGTGTTGAAATCCTGGCGCAATTGCTCCATCGAGGGGACGAAGGGCGTGTCCAGCGTCCTTGTCAGATCACCTTCGGATAACTGACGCAGCGCGCCGCCGAGCAGAGAAATCGCGCTCATGCGCTGGGTGACGTCGGTTGCGAACTTCACGACCTTGTAGATCTTGCCGTCGGCATCGACGATCGGGTTATAAGCCGCCTGGATCCAGATTTCGCGGCCGTCCTTGCCGAAGCGGACGAATTCGTTGGCAATGAATTCGCCATTGGCGAGACGCCGCCAGAAATTGCTGTAATCCTCGGTGCTGACATAGGCCGGCTCGCAGAAGATGCTGTGATGCTTGCCGGTGATCTCGGCCAGGGAATATCCCATGGCTTTGCAGAAATTCTCGTTCGCGGTCAGGATCTCGCCCTTCGGGGTGAATTCAATCACTGCCTGCGACCGTGAGATCGCCTGAAGCTTGCCGGAATCCTCGACCGCCTGCTTCTTGGCGGCAGTGATATCGGCGGCGAATTTCACCACCTTGAATGGCTTTCCGCCCTTGAAGACAGGATTGTAAGAAGCCTGGATCCATATCTCGCTATTGCCCTTGGCAAGACGCTTGTAAGCACCGGCATCATATTCGCCGCGTCCGAGCCGCGCCCAGAAGGCGCGATATTCCGGGGTCGCCGTATAGGCCGGCTCGCAGAACATGCTGTGATGTTTGCCGACGATCTCGTCTAGGCGATAACCAAGTGCGTTGCAGAAATTCTCGTTCGCCTTGAGGATATTTCCCTTGAGATCGAATTCGATGATCGCCTGCGATTTGGAAATGGCATTGAGAATATATTTCGAATCGTAAGATAGACCAAACATTCTCGTCCCCATGAGATGAGCAGCAGCTTCTGCTGCTAAGGCTGGTAAGGCGAAGCCGGTCGGGCGAGAAAAACCGGCGCCGGGAAGACAGCCGATAACCGGCTATTTTTCCTGTCTATCGGGAAACGTGTCGTCCTTATGCTTCGCAACTCATGCTGATGAAGTATGGTTAATATCCGGTATAGAAGGCATCTCTAATATTCAAATATCAGAGCCGAAAAAATGATGGTTGCGATTTAAATTTGCTTATGATGACGCAATAAAAAACCGCCCAAAGCGGGCGGCTTCTATTATTCGATTGTATGGTCCGAATCACGCCGCCAGTTCATCCGTCTCGTTTTCCTTGAACATCTTGGCGAGGTTCAGGAAGCAGATCATGCCGTTTTCCGAGGCAATGATGCCTTCGCAATAAGCGCGGTCGAAGGACGCGGTCACTTCAGGCACCGGCTGGACCTGGCTGGAGGAGATGGTGAGGATATCCGAGACGCGGTCGACCAGCATGCCGATGACCATGCTGTGAACTTCGGCGACGACGATGGCGCTGCGCTCATTGGCGACCGTGCTCTTCATGCCGAGCTTGAAAGCAAGATCGATGATCGGGATCACCGAGCCGCGCAGGTTCATGACACCGATGACATCGGCCGGTGCATGCGGGATCGGCGTCGACGGCGCCCAGCCGCGGATTTCGCGAATGGTCGTGGTCTTGACGCAGAATTCCTGATCATGCAGGCGGAAGGCAATAATTTCGAGCGTATCGCCGCTGAAGTTAGTCGAATTGATCGTGGCCATTAGAATTCTTCCCAACTGTCGTAAGCTAGGGCAGAAGCGGATGCGCCACCATTGGCGCGGACAAGCTTTGCCTTCATACCACGCGATGGCTTTGCGCTCGGCGAAGCATCGTTACGGTTATTGACGACATTAGCGAAAGAGTGTTGCCCAAATCTAAATTGGGCGACGAGATTGCGAAGGTTTTTATCTCGGATGACAACCAGGCGGTTTTGCTGTCGATCTCTTCCAGCCGATCTTTGGCATTCAGGATCTTCCAGGCTTCTGCGGGATAGTGAAGAAGAATTGCGCCGATTTACTCAGCCTATCGTCTTTTCAATCTGCGAGACGGCCCAATCCACCTGCTCTTTGGTGATGACCAGTGGCGGAGCGAGGCGAATCGTATGGTCGTGGGTATCCTTGGCGAGAAGGCCGCGCTCTTTCAGCGCATGGCAATATTGCCGTGCGCCGCCGGCTTCGGGTTCCAGCTCGATGGCCATCATCAGGCCACGGCCGCGCACGTCCCTGACGATGTTCGAGCG
This sequence comes from Rhizobium sp. 01N447_2, assembly GCF_056399245.1. NCBI lineage: Bacteria > Pseudomonadati > Pseudomonadota > Alphaproteobacteria > Hyphomicrobiales > Rhizobiaceae > Rhizobium > Rhizobium sp. 01N447_2. The sequence goes on along the minus strand of NZ_JBFTQY010000004.1, from coordinate 11,315 downwards.
GATCGACCTGAGGCCTTCGGTGAAGTAGTCGCCCATGAGGGCGGCGTTCTCGATCATGCCCTCTTCCGTCAGCACCTTGAGTGCGGTACGCGCCACCGCGCAGGCGAGCGGATTGCCGCCGAAGGTCGAGCCGTGCTGGCCGGGCTTCAGCACGCCCAGAACCTCGGAATTCGAAAGCACGGCCGACACAGGATAGAAGCCGCCGGACAGCGCCTTGCCGATCAGCGTCACGTCGGCCTCGATGGCTTCGTGCTCCTCGGCCAGCAGCTTGCCGGTGCGGCCAAGTCCGGTCTGGATCTCGTCGAGAATGAGGGTCACGTTGTTTGCCGTGCAGAGCTCGCGGACGCGGGTGAAATAACCCGCCGGCGGAATGATGACGCCGGCTTCGCCCTGAATCGGCTCGATCAGGGCGGCCACCGTATTGGCATTGATTGCGGCGGCGAAAGCCTCGGCATCGCCGAAGGGAATGATGCGGAAACCTGGCGTATAAGGACCGAAGCCGGCGCGGGCCTCGGGATCTGTGGAGAAACTGATGATGCTCAGCGTCCGGCCATGGAAATTATCGGCGCAGACGATGATCTCCGCCTTGCCCTCCGGCACGCCCTTGACCTCGTATCCCCATTTGCGCACCGCCTTGATGGCGGTCTCCACCGCTTCGGCGCCGGAATTCATCGGCAGGATCTTGTGCGATCCGGTGAGAGCCGCGAGCTCTTCGTAGAGATAGGCGAGCTGATCGTTGCGGAAGGCCCGGGAGGTGAGCGTCAGCCTGCCTGCCTGCTCGACCATGGCGGCGAGGATCTTCGGATGACAATGGCCCTGGTTGACGGCGGAATAGGCTGAGAGGCAATCGAGATAACGGTTGCCGTCAGTATCCCAGACATAAACACCTTCGCCACGCGTCAGCACCACGTCGAGCGGCTTGTAGTTATGGGCGCCGAGCCGTTGTTCCGTGGCAATCAGTTTTTCCGATGTGTTCATGGCCGTTCTCCCTCCAGAGCATGATGCCAATTTTATGCGGCGCGTGTCGGACGATCGAAGATGCGGCGGCCAAACAGGCTTGCCGTCAGCTCGACCAGGATGCGGGCGCTCTTGCCGCGATCGTCGAGAAACGGATTGAGCTCGACGAGATCGAGCGACGAGACGAGGCCGCTGTCCGAAAGCATTTCCATCACCAGATGCGCCTCGCGAAAGGTCGCGCCGCCCGGGACCGTCGTGCCGACGCCAGGGGCAATCTCGGGATCGAGGAAATCGAGGTCAAGGCTGACATGCAGCAGCCCGTTCGCCTTGGTCACGACATCGAGGATCTCACGCATGATGGCGCCGATGCCCTGCTCGTCGATCGCGCGCATGTCGAAGACATTGACGCCGTGTTCGTGGATTTCCTCGCGCTCGCGCGCATCGACCGAACGGATGCCGACCTGGAAGACATTCTTTGGATCGACGAACGGACGATCCTTCGGCAGGATCTCGGCGAACTCCGCCTCGCCGCAGAAGAAGGCGACGGGCATGCCGTGAATATTGCCGGAAGGCGACGTCGCCGGAGAATTGAAATCGGCATGGGCATCAAGCCAGAGGACGAAGAGCGGGCGGCCTTTGCTAGCGGCATAGCGGGCCATGCCGGAGACGCTGCCCATGGAAAGGCTGTGGTCACCGCCGAGAATCAGCGGAAAACGCCCGGAGGCGGCCACGTCGTGGACGCTGCTTTCGAGGGCGCGTGTGAAGGCGCCGACAATCCTCAGATTGTGGGCCTTCGGGTGATTCGGCAGGTCCATCGCCGGCACGATCCTGAGATCGCCGATATCGGCGACGTCATGGCCAAGCTCGATCAGCGTCTGGTCGACGCCGGCAATGCGCAGGGCCGCGGGGCCCATGGCAGCCCCCCTGCGGCCGGAGCCTTCTTCCAGCGGCGCGCCGATGAGGGTGACAGATCGCGATTGGGCATCCATTTCGAGGGCTCCGTGGTTGTGGCCTGTTTCGACCAATATTGGGGTAAAGTGCTGGTAGCAAAAAGATGGAAAAACGTCAGAAATGGACTATGATTGCGCAGATTGATAAATCTATTTTGACAAAGTGGTCAGCGTGGACGATCTCGACACCGAACTTCTCAGTGCACTTCGCCATAACGCCCGGATTTCCGTCTCGTCGCTTGCCGCGACGACAGGTGCATCGCGGGCGACGGTTGCCGCACGTATCGACCGACTGGTCGCCAGCGGCACCATTGTCGGCTTCACCATTCGCACCGGTCACGAGACGCGGTCCGCCGGCGTGCGCGCCATCGTCATGATCGAGGTGCTCGGCAAGCTCGCCGACAGGGTGGCCGATCAGTTGAGGGGCCTGCCGCAGGTGCGCGCGCTTCACAGCACCAACGGCAAATGGGATTTTGTCGCCGAACTCGAGGACCGCGACCTTGCCGCCTTTGACGAGACGCTGCGCCGCATCCGGCTGATCAACGGCATCAATTCGACCGAGACCAATATCCTTCTCAAGACGAGTAAGACGGGTTTCTAGAGCAATTTCCAGGAAAAGTGCGAAGCGGTTTTCCCAGGCAAAGCGCGAAGCGGTTTTGCCAGGAATTGCGTAAAACAAAGATTAGGCTGGCTCAGTATTCCCGCTCATAGACAATGCCGGCTTCGCCCTCACCGTTGCCACCGGCCCCTCCGCGCAGCTTGACGCCGCGGCCGACATCGAGGTTGATCACCGCCTTGGCGCCGGCCGAACCGCCCTGCTGCAATTCGAAATAGGTGCGATCGTTGAGATAGCGGCCGACGCTGACGCTCGTCTGGCCCTTGGAATCGGTGCTGACGTCGAAATCGTCGACGCCGAGCTGGTTGCGTAAGCCTTCGAAAAGTGAGGTGGAGCGGTTGCCGGCCAGCTGACTGACGGCGTCGGCGAGCTGGGCGATCTGCACCGGCGAGAGCTTCGACATCGACTGGCCGAAGATCAGCTGCGCCAGCACCTCGTCCTGCGGCAGCTGGGGCGAGGAGGAAAAGGTGATCGCGGGGTCGGTGGCGAGGCCGGCGACGTCGACGGTCAGCGTCGTCGATCCAGAGGCCGAGGTCGCTTCCATATCGAGCGCCGGCGTCAGGTCGCCGGCAAAGGTGATCCTGCTCTTGTCGGAGAAGTCCAGACGGCGGTTGAGAATGGTCATGCGGCCGCGGCGCATGGTGAAACCGCCGGTCACGATGGGTGCAGCCGCCGTGCCGCGGATCGTCACCAGGCCGCCAAGCTCGGCATCGATGCCGCGGCCGCGCACGAAGATATGCGAGGGCGCGTCGATTTCGAGATCCAGCGTGATCACCGAGGATTTCTCGCCGGGTTTKCGCTCGCCGTCATCGCGCAACTGCGCAAGTACAGCCCGCGGCGCATTCTTATGCCGGATGTCGATTTCTCTCAGTGAGGTCGGCAATTTTTCCGGGACCGTGATTGAGGTCTTGTCCAGCCGAAGCTTGCCGCTCAGCGTCGCATTGGTGATCGGCCCGCGCAGGCCGACCGTGCCATTGACGGTCGAGACGACAAGGGTTCCATCGACATAGACCGCCTTGTCGAGCTTGATCGAAATGTCGGTGGGAAAGCCGCCGGCTGGCTGGATGCCGATCGTGCCGCTGGCCGAAATCGTGCCGCCGCCGCCAAGGCTGCCGTTGAGGCGCGATATCACGGCCTGGCTGCCATTGAAGGTCACGGTCGCCATAAGATTGTTGATGGCCAGGTTGCGTCGGACGTCGACGAGCTTGGCGCCATTGGTCGAGACCGTGCCGTTGATGACGGGTGCTGCGGCCGTTCCGCCGATCTGGAGATTGACGGTGGCGACGCCATCCGCAACGAGGCCCTGCTGCGCAAGCGGGGCGCCGAGCACGGCGAAAGGAAGATTGCCGTTAAACCGCATGTCGATGGCGCGATTGCCTGTGATCACGACACTGCCGCCGCCCTTCAGCGACATGCCGGCGTCACCGGCAAGGCTGGTGTCGACCGTCAGCCTGTTTCCGGCAAGTTTGCCTGACGCACCGATGCTGAACGGCGAAAGGCCGGCACCTTTGGTCTGGCTCGTCGCCGCGTTCTTCCAGTCGACCTTGAAGTCGACGGAGGGCGCCGATAGCGCGCCGGTGGCCTTTACGGTCGCCGAGACCGCGCCCTCGGCTGCAAGACCGGGAACGAAGCCGTTGGCAATGCCCGCCGGCAGATTGGTGGTATTCGCCGTGACATCGAGAGACTTGATCGACGTGCCGGCTATGGCGAGATTACCGGTGGCCTTGAGCGCAATGCCGCCGCTGCCGTTGAGGGTGGCATCAAAATCCAGCCTGTCACCGGCGTATTTTCCCGTCGCTGCCAGCGCAAGGCGAGAGAGGCCGGCAGCCTTGGTGTGGCTGGTCGCGGCATCTTTCCAGTTGAGCTTGAAATCGACGATCGGGCTTGCCGGCGTTCCCGACGTTATGGCGTTTGCCGAAAGCGTGCCTTCAGCACCGAGACCGGGAACGAAGGCATTTGCGATATTTGCCGGCAGCGCCGGGATATCGGCATTGATCGAAAGGTCCCGGATGGCCGTTCCCGCGATCGTGACGCCGCCCTTCGCCTTGGCCAACACGCCGTCCTTGCCGCTAAGGTTGGCATCGAAGTCGACACGGTCGTTGGCGAACTTGCCGGATGCCGCAGCACTCAGGCCCGAAAGGCCGCTGCTCTTGGTCTGGGCGGTCGCGGCGTTCTTCCAGTCGAGCTTGAAATCGACCGCTGGCTTCGGCAGCGCGCCGGAGGCCGATGCCGTGCCCGAGACGGTGCCTTCGGCGGCAAGACCGGGGACGAAGCCGTTGGCGAGGCCTGCAGGCAGGTTGGCGAGATCGGCCTTGACGTCGAGGTTGCGAACTGATGTGCCTAATATCGCGATGTTGCCGGCGGCCTTCAGCGAGAGGCCGTCCCGGCCGCCGAGATTGGCATCGAAATCGAGCCGGTCGTCGGCGAAGCGTCCGGATGTGGTGAGCGCTAAGCCCGAGAGATGAGCGCTTCGGGTATGGCTGGTCGCAGCATCCGTCCAGTCGAGCTTGAAATCGGCTTTCGGTGCGGCGGGTGTCCCGGCGGCGGACACAGTGCCGGATATCGTGCCGCCGGCCGCCAGATCGGGAACGAAGGCATTTGCGAGACTGGCCGGAAGCTTGACGATCTCGGCATCGACCTTGATGCTGTCGATCGCCGTGCCGGCCAATGCGACATTGCCCATGGCCTTCAGCGAGAGGTCTTTATCGCCGCTAACTGCCGCGTTGAAATCAAGCTTGTTTTCGGCAAATTTTCCCGATGCGGTCACGCCGAGCGCTGCAAGGCCGGCACGTTTCGTGTGGCTCGTCGCAGCGTCTTTCCAATTGAGATCGAAATCGGCACTCGGGGCGGAAAGGGACCCGCTGGCCGAGATCTTTCCGGAGATCGCACCTTCGGCGGCGAGATCCGGGACGAAGCTGTTTGCTATATATGCTGGGACATTTGCCAGCGCGGCATCGACTTTGATGCTGTCGATCGCCGTACCGGCCAATGCGACATTGCCCATGGCCTTCAGTGAGAGGTCTTTGTCGCCGCTAACTGCCGCGTTGAAATCAAGCTTGTTGTCGGCAAATTTTCCCGATGCGGTCACGCCGAGCGCTGCAAGGCCGGCACGTTTCGTGTGGCTCGTTGCAGCGTCTTTCCAATTGAGATCGAAATCGGCACGCGGGGCGGAGAGCGACCCGCTGGCCGAGATCTTTCCGGAGATCGCGCCTTCGGCGGCGAGATCGGGGACGAAGCTGTTTGCGATATTTGCGGGAACATTCGCCAGTGCGGCGTCGACCGTGACCTTGCCGATCGTCGTGCCCGTGATGGCGACATTGCCGTTTGCCTTCAGCGAGAGGCTGTCGGCGCCGCCGATCACTGTATCGAAATCGAGCTTGCTGTCGGCGAATTTTCCAGATGCCTTGACAGCGAGGTCGGCAAGGCCTGCACGCCTCGTCTGGCTCGTCGCAGCACTTTTCCAATCGAGATCGAAATTGGCGGTGGGAGCAGCCAGCGAGCCGGAGGCCGTCAGTTTTCCTGTAATCGTGCCTTCGGCGGCGAGATCGGGCACGAAACCATTGGCGATGCGGGCAGGCAGGTTGAGGATATCGGCGTTGACATCAAGCACCGGCGCCTTGGGGTCGGCGAGCGCGACATTGCCGGCGGCCTTCAGCGAGAGGCCGTCATTGCTGCCGACCGTCGTGTCGAAATCGAGCTTGTTGTCGGCGAATTTGCCGCCGGCGGTGATGCCGAGCGGTGCCAGGCCGGCGCCCTTGGTCTGGCCCGTCGTCGCATCCTTCCAGTCGAGCTTGAAGTCGGCGACCGGTGCTGCCGGCGTTCCGGTCACGGCAATCGTTCCGGAGATCGTGCCGCCGGCTGAAAGGTTCGGAACGAAACCGTTGGCGAGCGCCGCCGGCAGCTCGCGGATATCGGCATCAAGCTTCAGCGTTTCGCCGGCGGAACCGGTGACGGTCACCGAACCGGCGCCGGTCTTCAGCGTCAGTCCGTTCAGACTGGCGGCACCGTCGCCGATGGCGACCTGCGTCGGTGCGGCAAGCTCGATCGGGATATTGCGGGGGCTTGCCGAGAAACGATCAAGGTTCAGGTGGATCGTGCCGTCCGCCGCCTCGACATTGCCGGCGGCCAGCAGGGGATTGCCGTCATAGGCAGCATCGAGATCGAAGTTGGTATGGTTTTGCTGCTTGGTAAACCTAAGCGAAAGGCCGGCAAGCTTGTTCGTTCCGGCGCTCACCTCCTCGGCCTTGACCGTGCCGTTTGCGGCAAGGGCGCTGAGATCGCTGACCGTTACATCGATATCCGGCTTGACGATCGCAAGCGTATCACGGCGGATCGAGCCGCCTGTTGCAAGCAGTTTGAGCGCGATCCTGCCGCTGTCGCTGCTGACGCCGAGCGAACCCTTGAGATCGCCTTCGGCCTTCTGTCCGCCGAGTGCGGCGAGCAGGCCGACATTGGGGAAATCGAAGGTCAATGCGCCTGTTGGCTCCAGAGAGGGCGAGAATTCCACATTGCCGGTCAGCCGGTTGCCGCCGATATCGGCGGTCAGTGCCGGAATGCTTATCTTGCCGTCCTGCGAGGTGATGTCGCCGTTGATGCCGATCGGTTGGCCATCGATCGTACCGGTGGCGGCGATCCTGCCCTGCGGCGCCTTGGGATCGGCGAGACCCGACAGGTCGATATTGAGGTTGCTGAGCGTGCGGTCGGCCATTTTAAGGCTGGCGGCCTTGAGATTGGCCGTCACCGAGATTGCCGGGAGCTCACCGCCCACTCTCAACGCATAACCCGCCCCACCACTGGCTCCGGGGATGAGCTTGCCGATGTCAGGCAGCCGGCCGGAGAGATCGGCATTCAACATCCCGCCATCAAGCGCGACGTTGCCGGCGGCTTCGAGCGTGCTGGACTTCAGGACGAGATTGGACAGCGCGAATTTTGACGGGATGGTGCCGACCACCTGGCTTTCGAGCGAGATCGGTCCGTCGAACTTGCTTGTTACCGCAGCCGGCAGGGCTGCCGGGTTGATGGTGAGCTTGAGGTTGCCGGTCAGCGCCTTGTCTGCCAGCCGATAGGAACCGTTGAGGCCGCCGTTGATATTGGCACTTTCGACGGTGGTGCCGTTGAAGCCGATGCCACTGGGCGAGATCTGCAGCGGCGAGGCGATCGTGACCGGGCCCTGGACCGCGCGATTGAGGTTCGGCTCGGCAAAGGTCGCGTCGCCGGCAACGAGGCGCAGCTGGACGCTGCCGGAACGCGCTGCGAGATTGAAGGCGTCGCTCTTTGCGGTCAGCTTGATATTGCCGATATTGGCCTGCGGAAGGGTTGCGGTGTCGAGCGAGCCGCTGACGTTCAGCCGGGCCGCCTGCGCATCGCCTGTTAGTGCCAGGTTGAGGCCAGAAATGAGGAAGCGCGCTTCGCCTTCAGCGAGTGGCCAACGGAAATCGACGGGCCCCGACGTGCCGAGCAGATTGGCGTTCAGACTGTTGTTGYCGGCCGGATCGAGGGTGCCCGAGGCGGCGATCACCACGCTGCCGGTGGCGATATTGCCGGTCTGGATATCGATCTTGCCGTGATTGTCGAAGGTGGTGGCAAGATCGATATTGGTCTGGCCGGCAAAAAGCGGCCGGAATGCCGATGGAAGCAGCGAGCTCAGGTCACCGCCGCCCTTGAGGTCGAGGTGGTGCAGCCCGTCTTCCGTAATCTGATGCCGGGCCTCGATTGCGGCGCGCTGCTGCCCGTCGAGGGCAGCCTGCAATTTGCCTTTCCAATCGGATATCGGCCCCTGGCCGTCCAGATCGATGTTGACGGCCGGGCTGTCCGGCAGGCCGAGAAAGCCCGCCAGCAGCCCGCCCTTCGGCTCGGACAGCTGCGCCTTCAGCCGCAGCCGGTTTTCGGCAGGCGCAAAGGCGATGTCGGCGGCAAGCCGCGCATCCGGGACCGCGTGACGGCTGACATTGACGACAGCTTCGCCGCCATCGCCATTCGCCGAAAGGCTGCCCTCGGCGGCGAGCGCAAAGGCGCGGCCGGCAACGGGTGCGGCAAGTTTGATATCGGGCAGCGCGACACGGTCTATATCGACCTTGATCGGAAGATTAAATACGCCGGAATTTTCAGCTCCGGGCCGCGAGGGCAGGGTGCGCACCGGCTTGCGCAGCACGTTGATCGCTTCGATCTCGAAGCGTTTGGCATGGAAAGTTCCCGTCAGCAGCGCAAGCGGATTCCAGTCGATCGCGATGCCATGAATTTCCGCAAAGACACCCCTGGTGTCGGAGATGGAGATCTCGGCGGCGCGAAGCCCGCCGGTCAAAAGGCCTTGCGGTTCGCGAACCTCGATCGTCATGTCGCGGTTGGAAAGCGTGGAGGCTATCTTTTCGGTAACGATTCGAGCGCCAAAACTGGTGAAGCCGAAGATCGCAAGCGCAGCGACCGCGAGAATCAAAGTGGCACCGACGGCATAGCCGGTGAGCCGTATGATCCAGTTGACGATTTTTGCCAGCGTTTGCATTGGCGCGGACACTACCCCGTTTTCATGACGGCTCACAGATCGGAAAACACGAACGGAATCGGCAATTCTAGAAGGACTGGCCGATGCCGGCGTAGATTCCGTAATCTGTGCCATCTTCGTACTTGTTCAGCGGCATGGCAAAATCAAGCCGCAGCGGGCCGAAAGGCGTTGCATATCGTATTCCGGCGCCGGCGCCGGCGCGGATATCGGAAAAACCTGGAAAGGTGCTGTCCGATACGGTGCCGACATCGATGAAGGGCACGATGCCGATCGTATCGGTAATCTTGATGCGAGCCTCCAGCGAACCGGTCACATAGGAGCGGCCGCCAGTGGGATCACCATTGTCGTTATAAGGCGAGATTTCCTGATAGCTGTATCCGCGCACGGAGCCGCCGCCGCCGGCAAAGAAGCGCTGTGTGGCGGGAATATCCCCAATGCTATCGCCGCCGATCAGGACGCCGGCGGCAACCTTGCCGGCCAGCACGACGCCGTCTTCCTGGCCGAATGGCAGATAGCCGGAGATCGAGCCCTCGAATGCCGCATAGGGCGTGGCGTTGAAGATTTCGTAGCCAGGCTTTGCCGAGAATGTCGCGCGATAACCCTCCGTCGGGTTGAACTTGTCGTCGCGTGCGTCGCGATCATATTGGATCGGCAGGGTGAAGGTCAGATAGTCGTTCGTGCCGAAGGCGTCATCATCGCGTTCCCAGCTGACCTCGCCGCTCGCCGAGACCGTGTCCTGGTCAGTCAGTTCGTAGGAAAGACCGAGCGAGGCGGTGACGAGCGTCGCGTTATAGGCATCCGGATTTTCGGTCTTGGCGACGATGCCGGCTTTCAGCGTGGCGGCGGGAAAGAAGGCGCCGGGCTTGGTGAAGAGGATGCCTGCGGAATAGTCGAGGCTGCCGACATCCGTCGTTTCGCCAAGCCGCGAAACCGATCCCTCGATCCTCAGCGTTTCGGCTTCGCCAAACAGATTGCGGTGGCCCCAATAGCCCTGAACACCGAAGCCGTCGGTGGTGGAATATTGCGCGCCGACGCCGAAGTAACGTCTCTTGCCTTCTGAGACCTCGATCGTCATCGGCAAGGTGCCATCCGGCGCCAGCGCATCCCCTTGGTGGATGGTGACGCTCGAAAAGACGCCGAGGGCGCGAAGGCGCTCGCCGGCTTTCTTCAGCGTTTCCGGGGAATAGGCTTCGCCCTTGTTCAGCCGGGAGTAGCGCTGGATGAAGCCTGGTCTGACAGTCTTCTCGCCGGTGACGCCGACATCGCCGATCGGGGCGATGGGACCGCCCTCGGCAGCAAGGACGATATCGACGGTATCGCTGTTGTGATCGGCGACGACCTTGCGTTCGGTCAACTTGGCGAAGGGCCGGCCTTCACTCTTCAATTGTTCGACGATCTTGTCGCCGGCCCTGATGATGGCGAGCGAGCCGGCCTCAGCGCCCGGGGCGAGGTCGTAATCGGCGGGATTGTGGTTTGCAGCATCGCCGCCGAACTGTACCTCCCTGACCTTGAAAACGGGACCGGGAGCAATGTCGACGGTGACGGGGATCGGTCCGGACCGGTCGAATGTCGGATTGGGCGGCAGGTCGTCGATATTCTTGCCGTCGATGGCGATCGTCACCAGGCCGCCATAACGGGCCTTTTCATACAGAGTGGCGATCAGCCGCTCACGGTCGTCGCGCGCCTTGACGACGATGCCAAGATCGCCGGAAACCGGCTGCTTCTGGTCGCTGACGAGACGGGAACTGTTTTCCAGCGCTTCTTTCAGGTCGGGATCGGCGGTATCGGCCCTGAGGTCGACGTGGTAGCGCACCGGATCGGGCACCTGTTCGCCTTCGTCTTCTTCTTTGCCGAAAATGGTGATGCCGAAAAGCTTGAAGGCGTAAGCGTCGCCGATCAGGACCGGTGAGAACGCAGCTGCCGCTGCGACCACCATCATGGYGCCTGTTCGCCGATACGCAGTACCTGTTTTCGGGCCTGTCCCTCTGATCCGCATCCGCCGCTTTTGGTTATGTCTACATTGAAGCTTCGTTGCCCAGCCATGAACAGCTTAGCGACAAAATCGCGMGGGGTGTACCATTTTAAATTGCCAACGCGCTAATTTAGCACAAAAAATCCCGGACGTGTGTCCGGGATTTCCTGAATTTGCCGATCTCCGAGCGCTCTCAGCGCGGGCAACTATCGATGTAGCGGCGGCCGTAACGGTCGCGATAGTAGCACTGGCCGGGCTGTTCGGCGACGCTGCCGATGAGGGCGCCAGACACGCCGCCGATAGCGGCGCCGACTGCCGCGC